>CAZHEW010000670.1:0-1512 GCA_964531815.1 uncultured Verrucomicrobiota bacterium | reverse complement strand
GCTCGACCGCCTCCAGGCCGTCGCGCAGGCCATCGGCAGGCGACGCACCGCCCCCCGCCGCCGGCGGTTGAATCGCGAAAGTCTGGACGACGTTGCCGTTCTCAATCACTTCCACGCTCCGCCCCACCTGGCGGATGATTGCCCGCGGGTTGCAGCCCACAAATGAGTAGCGCCCGATATGCTCGCCGCCCTCCACCGATTCGAACAGGAAAGACTCCCCCGGCCCGCGGATTTTGCGGTAAGCCGAGAGCGGGGTTTCGACATCAGCCAGCAGGCGGCAGGTGACCGGAACCAGGTTGCCCTGGCCGGCCAGCTTGAGGAACTCATCGAGTGTAGGGGAGTACATAAGAGATCAGGCCGGGCTATTTGCCCCACGGTCGCGGGGTCAGTTGGCCGGCGGCAAGCAGCCCCTTGCCGTTATTCCCGGGCGGAGGTGGAGCCGCTTCAACCGTTGACTTTCGTTCGGCCAGCCGGGCGGTCTGGATCGTGGAGCGGCGTAGGCGCCAGATGCCCAGCAAAGTGTAGAAGGCCACCGCCAGCGCGTAAGCGACAATCCCCAGCCCGATCGCCAGCGGCACGAGCCGCCATTCGCTGAAATAGATTACCGCCGCGCCCACGCCGCCGGTCAGCACGGTCTGGCCAAACAGGCAAAAGAGGTAAAGCGTGACGCTGGTTTCCTGCACGCGCTCGATGTGCCACTCGCGGTAAAGGTGCTCGCCCAGCGAGCGCATCAGCCAGGCGGATTGAAAATTGCGGGCGGCCACGAGCGCGCTGGTGGTGCTGATCACAATCGCGGGCAGCGGCCAGAACGCAAAGCCGATGCAGAGCGCCAGGTTCAGGGGAATGCCCCATTTCCAGCCGAGCTTCTTGGCAATAGGGTTGCCTTCCAGCACCATGTTGGGCGTGGCCACCCAGGTGCTCAGGAAGTCCATGCCGCGCGACACGATCAGCAAGAGGAACATCAGGCCATAGCTGCGGCTGGGAAATGGAATGAACTCTTCCATTACTTCTTTGGCCCGTAAATCTCCTCGGGCTTCTGGAGCTGCGGCTCGGTGATCCGGCAGGTCGCGCCATCGCTCTGGACGGTGCGAAAGAAGCACGATTGATAGCCCTCGTGGCAAGCCGCGCCGATTTGCTCGACTTGGATCAGGAGCGTGTCGCCGTCGCAATCAAACGCAAGGCTCTTCACGGTCTGGGTGTGGCCGCTGGACTCGCCTTTCATCCAGTACTTCTGGCGGGACCGGCTCCAGAAGTGAGTCTTGCCGGTGGCCAGGGTCTTCTCAAGCGAAGCGCGGTTCATCCAAGCCATCATCAGCACGCGCCCGCTCTTCTGCTCCTGGATAATCGCCGGGATCAGGCCGTTCGCATCATACTTCAGTTGATCGTAAAAGCTCATAAGCGCAAATCTGCCGAAGCCATAAAGTAGCAGATTTCCGGGCGCGGACCATGAAAAAAACGCCTCTTCCGGGATCTTCTGGGAGTTGTTTATTGGCTCGGATAGAGGTCCAATCC
>CAZHEW010000669.1:0-1518 GCA_964531815.1 uncultured Verrucomicrobiota bacterium | reverse complement strand
AAGCCGCCCCGGTGAGCAGGGTATGGTTTATTGTGCCAACACGATTGCGGGAAACCACGATCAGCTCACAGCCCATTTTCACCACCAAATCTCTCACCGTAAACCCCTCTCCCAAAGGCACCAGCAAACCGCCAATCCCCTCGACGAGAAGACAGTCGCAGCGGTTGGCCACGCGCTCAATTCGCCGCAGGACCTGTGGCAAACGAATGATGCGCTGGTGCTTTCGCGCCGCCACCAGCGGGGCGACGGGCTCGGAAAAAAAGAATTGAGTGACCTCGTCAAGCGCGAGTTCACCGTTCTGGATTGCATGCAGGAATTCCGTATCCGCTCGGCTGCCGGAACAGAAGGGCTTGATTGCCAGCGCGTGGCAGCCGCGTTGCCGCAGGTGGTGAACCAGCAACCCGGTCAGCAAGGTTTTGCCAACGCCGGTATCGGTGCCAGTGATGAAGATGATGCGCGGCAAACCAGGTCTGTTCACGACGGAGAATTAGCACAGCGGGACGGGGAGTGACAGGCCTAAAGCACAGTGCGGGGAGGGTGCCATTCTTCCGGTCGCGACATCGCCAACAAGCTCCCGGCACGGCCCTGGGCGCGTTTGTTACACGGCCCCCCTGGCACTGCATTAGCCGCAGTGCGGACGCTTCTCTGCGGGCGCGCCAGGCAGCCTCGACCGGCCTTGCTGGCCGCCTCCAACACCGAAGCCTCAGCAATCCTGGCCCGTTGAAAACGACGCGAGTCCTATTCCCCCCTCGCCATACCCCATCCTCCTGCCGTGGTTCCTCCGTCGCTCCTCCGTCCCTCCTCCATTCCACCTGCCACCGCCTGTCGGAGGAGGAACGGAGGAGGAACGGAGGAGGGACGGGGGAGCGACGGGGGTGGGACGGGGTGCCGGCCTGGAGGCATCAAAACCGTCAGCCCGGGCATTGGCTACTTCCAATAGAAACTGAGGACCTGCACGTCACGCTGGTTGTTGCGCCCCAGGATGGCGAAGAAGGTGCGTTTGTACCCGCCGACATCGGCGTCCACCTGCACCTGGAAGGTCTTGCTGCGCACGTCGCAGAATGGCTGGAGTAATCGCACGACTTCGTAGGGGACATCGGGGAGCGTGCGTATTTGCTCCACGTTTCGAAATGGCCCGGTCATGCCGCTGCCATCATCCGGTTCCATCGCTCTGCTGTGGATCGCGTTGGCGATGAGATCGTTTACCCCCGGGATGACCTGGAGGACCTCGGCGGAGGCGGTGTTGATATTGATCCGGCCGGTGGAGAGCGGGGTGAAGATGTTGGTCAGGCCAACTGCCACGGTCGGCACCGAACCGCGGCCCCGGCCGAAACGGTCGCGCTGCTGGGTGTAATAGCCGGGCTGATAGTTGGTTGAGGAAAGACCGTAGTAGATTTCCGGCGTGACGCCCTTGATGAAGAGCAACTCGGCCATGTCGTCAATCGGACCATTCTTCGCAAAACAGGGAGGGTCCCCGCTTTCGTAGTGGCGGCTTTCTGCCCCCTCGATATGGGTTTG
>CAZHEW010000668.1:0-1525 GCA_964531815.1 uncultured Verrucomicrobiota bacterium | reverse complement strand
CGGGCCGGTCAGGGAAAATACCGCACGTTGACTTGCGCCGCGGCGGCGGATACTCTGGAGGCGAGCTGAGATTACCGACATGCTTGAAACGATTGAAAAACTCCTGATCCTGCAAGACTGCGACCGGAAGATTAGCAGAGAGCAAGGCGAACTGGCACGCATCGAGCCGGAGCGGCAGGCGTTTACGGCCAAGGCCGCCGGCGCCCAGACGGCGCTGGATAATGCGCGGCTGCGCCTCAGGCAGATCGAGTCGGCGCGCAAAGATCTGGAGCTGGAGGTCGAAGTCAAAAAGCAGATGATCTCCCGGTACGCCAACCAGCAGTTGCAGACCCGCAAGAACGAGGAGTATCGCGCCTTGACCCACGAGATCGAGACCTGCAAGAGCGCCATCTTCGACATCGAGAATCGGGAAATCGAGCTGATGGAGCAGGCCGAGGCGATTCAGAAGGAGATTGTCCAGGCAACTGGGGCGGCCAACGCTACGCGCAAACTTGTCGAGGAACAACTCGCGCAGCTATCGGCGCGCGAGGCCAACCTGCGCAAGGAACTGGCCGAGCTGCACGCCCGGCGCGAAACCCTGGCTGGCGCCGTCGAGCAAACCGCCCGCTCGCGCTACGAGCGGCTGTTGCGGAGCAAGGGTGAGAACGTTTTGGTGGGCGTCCAGCACGGTGTCTGCGGCGGCTGCCACATGAAAGTTCCGCCCCAATTGCTGGTGACTTGCCAGGGCGAACAGGAGTTGGTCGCCTGCAGCAACTGCGGACGGATGCTTTACTACACGCCGGACATGGATCTGGCGATCGCGGAATAGCGGGTCATCCGCTGCTCTGCCGGTGGGCAGCCGGCCTGGCGCGCCCGAGAAGAAGGAAGAGGCGAAGGATGCCAAGCTGGCCAATTAGCCCGTCGCACGAGAAAGCAGGACTCGCGGATCCCAAGCTGTCTTGCGAACGTGTGGCGCCGGGAGTATATTCCGGCTGATTTTGGAAGGGCGGAGAATCGCTTTCCCCGACGCAATTCGGGGAAGGAGGAAAGTCCGAACACCATAGGGCGCGATGCCGCGTAACCGGCCGGGGCCGACGCAAGAAGGCCCGCGGCGGGATACACGCGGGAGGCGGCGCCGCGAGGCGTCCCGACGGACAGTGCCACAGAGAACAGACCGCCCCGGCTTCGGCAACGAGGCCGCGGCAAGGGTGAAAAGGTGGGGTAAGAGCCCACCGCTCCAAGCGCAAGCGCGGAGGCACGGAAAACCCCATCGGGTGCAAGGCCAAATAGGGAACCCCGGAGCGGCCCGCTCCACGTTCCGATCCGCGGAACGGGTTCCGGGTCCTGGCTGCTGAGACAAATGATTCTCTCCGCTCGCAAGAGCGCAGACAGAATTCGGCTTACAGCCCTTCCAAAATCATGTTCCCGCGCCGGCGCGCGGGCATTTTGCCCGCTTGGACCGTTCGCACTGTGCAAGCGGGCAGGATGTCCGCGCGCCTTCACGCGGCGCCTTGATCCCGCGTGCGCTTGACGGCGGGGAGGCGCC
>CAZHEW010000667.1:0-1537 GCA_964531815.1 uncultured Verrucomicrobiota bacterium | reverse complement strand
GCCTGGACGCGCCAGTACAAGAAGGCCCGCGTCTTCTGCACCGAATCGGGCCATGACAATCAAACCTGGGTAAACCCCAACTTCAGACAGGTGCTGCGCCGCGGCATCCTGTGGTCCGCCCGGCGGCTGGCATAACAGGCGGACCTGCGGGGCGGCCCGGCCGGCGACGGCGAGGCTGACCACTTGCGTCTTGCTTGCAGCGGCTCAAGCTGCTGCCGCCGCCGTCACTTTGCCTTTGTCAATTGCAGCACCTGGCGGTCGGCCAGCAAACGGGCGCGGAGAACCTCATAAGGAAGTTTCTGCACCGGGCAGCCACGCTCGATGGCCATCGCCGCCGCGGTGGCGGCGGACTGGCCGAGGATCATGAATACCGGCTCCATGCGGATGCTGCCGTAGGCGATGTGTGTCGCCGAAAGGCAGATGGGCACCAGCAGGTTCTCACACTCGCCGGCCTTGGGCACAATCGAGCGATACGAAATGGGATAAGGCGGAAAGCCCCAGGCCTGCACGTCGCCCTCGTTTTCCACCCGCCCGTTCTTCACGATGCGCTGGCAATTGTGCGAGTCCATGCCGTAGGCGCCCATGCCGACGGCGTCTTCGGCCTTCTGGCGCCCCCGGCAGTGGTGCTCGGTCATGACGTAATCCGAGACCATGCGCCGCGCTTCGCGCACGTAGAGCTGATGCGGCCAGTTGGCATTGTCGAGAAACTCGTCTCTGGCCGGGCCCCAGGTCTGCATCTCGGCGCGCATGTCCTCCGGCACGCGCGGATTAGTGGCCAGGAAATAGACGAAGCCGCGAACGTAATCCTCGTGCGCCTGCCAAATCGCAGCGCGGGTGGCAAAGTCCGCTTCCGGGTAGGCATAGTTGGCGCCAATGAAATCCGTCGAGAAGCCGCCGTTGTTGTTGATGTCGGTCTTGCCGTTGGGCATCCAGATCGGGTTCCAGAACGCCTTGAGCTGGGGCTTCTGGCCGGCGGCTGCAAGCGCCTCGAGGTAGCGGGCCAGGAGTTCGTATTGGGCCGGGGCGTACTTGGGCGGGGGACGGTGCGGCAGGCGATTGGCCGGGTTTTGCGTGTAGCAGAGGCGGAAGTTGTAAGCCTGGACGCAGCGGTCGCCTTCCCCCGGTTTGCCGCCGTCGCCGGGCTGGATGAAGGGCAACAAGCCGCTGGCCGGATCGCCGGGTTTCATATACGGATCAACCGGGACGGTGAATTGATGCTGGGGTGTCTCGGCCCGGACGCCGTTGATCGTCTCCTGGTACTGGGCATTCGCCTCGCGACCGACGGTGAAACTCACCCCGGCTTTAGCCATCAGGTCGCCCTCATAGGTGGCGTCAATGAACATGCGAGCGCGGTACACTTTGTCGTTTTCCATCGCAATCTCCGTAATGCGAGCGCCCTGCCGGGTGACAGAAGCCAGACGCTGCTGAAAATAGACTGCCGCGCCGGTTTCCCGCAGCATCTGGAACAGCAGGTCTTCGGCAACGTGCGGTTCAAAGGTCCACATGGTCGCATCCGGCCCTTCGAGTTCGGCAGGCT
>CAZHEW010000666.1:0-1547 GCA_964531815.1 uncultured Verrucomicrobiota bacterium | reverse complement strand
CGTGGTGGCGCTGCCGTGGGCAGCGGCTTCCAAGAGCATCAAGAAGACGGCCAACACGCTCGTGGTCAAGCCCGCCCAGGCCACCTTTACCCGCCCGATGGGCGACATGGACGCCTTGATGGAGGAGTAGCGGCGCCGGGTTCGGGAACTCCGGCTGGCCGTGTCTGCCGTCCGCCAGGACCAGACGCTCAGGAGAGCTATATGATTACAGAAGAAAGTTTCATTGACTTCAAGTGCCCGCATTGCGGCGAGCCGGTTTCATTCCCGCAGGAGACCGCCGGGTTTGCCGAGGCTTGCCCCAACTGCACCCAGAGTTTCATCGTGCCCGACGACGGCAGCGAGGCGGGCAGGCAAATTCCCCTGCCGATCATCACGGCCCGGCTGGTGATCCGGCGGCTGGCTGCTCATGATTGGCAGGACCTGCTGGAGTTGATGGCGGATGAGGAGTTCTTCCGCTACAGGGACGGCGCGCCGCTGGACGAGGACGGCGTGCTGCGCTGGCTCGAGAGCGATGCGCACGTCAAGCTCACCACGCCCGACCAGACGTTTTTCCTGGGCATCGAGGTCCAGGACGGCCACAAGCTGATCGGCTACGCCACCCTGAACTTCACTGACCCCCAGCGCCTGCAGGTCAACTTCAGCATTGGCCTGAATGCGAAGTTCCACCGGCAGGGATTCGCGCATGAGGCCGTGGCGGCGCTGCTGGACTTCTGCTTCAAGGGATTGAAACTGCATCGCGCCGCGGGCTGGTGCGACAGCCGGAACACGGCGGGGCTCCGGCTCCTGGAAAAGGCCGGGCTGAGGCGCGAGGGCGAGTTTGTGAAGAGCCGCTCGGTCCACGGCGAGTGGGCCAACTCGGTCTGGTACGCCGCCCTGGAAGAGGATCATCTCAAGCCCGAAAGCCAGGCCTCGTGAGCAGGGGTCAGGAGAATCCCGGGAGCCGTCCTTGTGCCGCTCAGCCCCCCGCTGACGGGCGTCATTGGCTGGCCGGGTGCGGCCCGGGTTTCGCCCGGGCTGTTGTGGTTTGCTTGCTCGGATAGATGGACATTAAACCCTGGAAGAAGATCGGTTCTCAGCCAGTCGGCAAGTTTCGGATCTTCAGCATCCGCTCCGACCTTGTGGTGTCTCCGCGCACCCAGCAGACCCACGACGTTTATGTGATTGATTGCGTCAACTGGGTCAACGTCATCGCCCTCACGCCGGATCGGCAGTTGGTAATGATCGAGCAATACCGGCATGGCTCGCAGACCGTTGAGCTGGAAATCCCCGGCGGCATGGTGGACGCCTACGACGCCTCACCTGTGGCTGCGGGCATCCGTGAATTGCGCGAGGAGACGGGTTACGAGGGCCGGAACCCGCGCCTCCTCGGACGGGTTTTCCCTAACCCGGCCATCATGAGCAACACCTGCTTCACCGTCATCGTGGAGAATTGCCAGTGCCGGCACCCGGTCAAATTCGATCATGGGGAGGATTTGGCCACCCGGCTGGTGCCCCTCGCCGACCTGCCACAACTGGTGGCGTCCGGCAAGATCCAGCACTCCCTGGTC
>CAZHEW010000665.1:0-1561 GCA_964531815.1 uncultured Verrucomicrobiota bacterium | reverse complement strand
GCCGTTCGTTGACACTGGTTTGCGCGGCTGTTAGGCTTTCGCTTCCTTAAGACGCTGCATGGACTACAAGAGCACATTGAACCTGCCGCAAACCGATTTCCCGATGAAGGCGGACCTCATCAAGCGGGAGCCGGAACGGCTGAAGAAGTGGGAAGACACGGGGCTTTATGCCGCCATCCAGGCCCGGCGCGCCGGCGCGGACAAGTTCGTCCTGCACGACGGGCCGCCCTTTGCCAATGGCGACGTGCACATCGGCACCGCCCTGAACAAGGTCCTCAAAGACATCATCATCAAGTACAAGACCCTGCGGGGCTTCCACGCACCCTATGTGCCGGGCTGGGATTGCCACGGGCTGCCGATCGAGTTCAAGGTCACCCAGGACATGCGCAAGGCGGGCGACACCGCCACGGACGCGGCGGCCATCCGCAAGGCGTGCGCGGCTTACGCGCGCAAGTACATTGACCTCCAGCGCCTCCAGTTCAAGCGGCTGGGTGTGCTCGGCGACTGGGAGAATCCCTACCTGACTTTCGCGAAGGAATACGAGGCCGACGAGCTGCGCCTGTTTGCCGACATGGTGGAGCAAGGCTTCGTGTATCGCGGGAAGAAGCCCGTCTATTGGAGCATCCCCTGCCGCACCGCGCTGGCGGAGGCGGAGGTCGAATACAAAGACCATGTCAGCCAGAGCGTGTATGTGAAGTTCCCGCTGGTCGGGCACCCGGGCACGTCGGTCGTAATCTGGACCACGACGCCCTGGACGCTGCCGGCCAACCTGGCCGTGGCCTACAACTCGACGTTCAGCTATTCGCTGGTGCTGGCGGGCGGGGAGCAATACATCGTTTCCGCCCTGCTACTGCCGGCGGTCGCCGAGAAGTGCGGCTGGCACGATTATCAGATCGTCCGCAGCCTCGATGGCGGGCACCTGGGCCAGATGGAATATCAGCACCCCTTCTGCAACCGCACCGGGAAGTTCTTCAAGGGGGATAGTTTTGTGGACAATGTGACCGGCACCGGCTTCGTGCACTGCGCGCCGGGACACGGCCTGGAGGATTACCACCTCGGCGCCGAGCAGGGCTTGCCCATCTACTCGCCGGTGGACGACGACGGGAAGTTCACCCACACCAGCGACCTGCCGCCCGAGCAGCAGATGCCGGCCGAAATGCTGGGCAAGTCCATTTTGGAGAAGCACGGCAAGAGCGAGGCGAACGAGGTGGTGCTGCACGAGCTGCGCGCGCGCAAAGCGCTCCTGCACCAGGAGAACTACCACCACAGTTATCCCCACTGCTGGCGCAGCAAGACGCCGATCATCTTCCGCGCCATGGACCAGTGGTTCATCGAGATTGACCACGCGAAGTTCCGCGAGCGGGCGCTCGAAGAGATCAACCGCGTGAGCTGGGTGCCCGATTGGGGCAAGGGCCGCATCGAGGCCGCCGTCAAGGGCCGGCCCGACTGGTGCATCTCGCGCCAGCGCACCTGGGGCGTGCCGATCCCGGCGTTCTACGACGCGCAGGGCAACCCGATCCTCGACGCCCGGATCGTGCGCAACGCCGCCGCCCTGTTCGAG
>CAZHEW010000664.1:0-1573 GCA_964531815.1 uncultured Verrucomicrobiota bacterium | reverse complement strand
GGCAGGGTGCTTTTGCCGAAAGCACCGTCGTGTCGAAAGCACCCATCGTTGACATTGCTTTGCTGTGAAGTAGTCTTGCAGAAACAGTTTTGAATAATGACCGTGTTTTCGCTCAATCAATCTTAAACCCCGTCTCCCATGAACAACGCAGAGAACGCCGCCAGGAATGAGACCAACCGCCGTGAGTTTCTGAAGACTACCGGTAAAGTGATCGCGGGGACCGCGTTGGCGGCCGGGATCGCCCGGCCCGGCTACGCGGCGGAGGATAACACGATCAGGGTGGCTTTGATCGGTTGCGGCGGGCGAGGCACCGGCGCCGTGGCCAATGCCCTGGCCACCCGGAGCGGCCCCATCAAGCTTGTGGCGATGGCGGACGTTTTTGAGGACCGCCTCAGCCGCAGTTACGACGCCTTGAAAAGCGCGGCCACCAAACGCGAAGGTTCTGCCGATGCCTGGCTCGGCGGCTTCGAGGCATTCCAGCTCGATGTCGCCCCGGAGCGCAGATTCCTCGGGTTCGACGCCTACCAAAAGGCGATGGATTGCCTCAAACCCGGCGACGTCGTGATCCTGACAACTCCCGTCGCTTTCCGCTGGGTTCATTTCTCCTATGCGATCGCCAAAGGGCTGAACGTTTTCATGGAAAAGCCCGTGTCCGTGGATGGCCCCTCGACGCGGAAAATGCTCGAGCTGGCCGAGGCGTCCGTGAAGAAAAACCTCAAGGTCGGCGTGGGTCTGATGTGCCGCCACTGCAAGGCGCGCTGGGAGCTCTATGACCGCATCAAGCAGGGCCAGATCGGGGATATTACCACCCTGCGCAGCTACCGGCTTGTCGCCCCCGCGGGCTTCACCGGCCCTCGGCCCAACGACCTCGGCGAACTGCTCTACCAGGTCCGGCAGTACCTCAGTTTCATGTGGGCCAGCGGCGGCGTCTTCCATGACTACGTCGCCCATAATGTGGACGAATGCTGCTGGATGAAAGACGCCTGGCCGGTGCGCGCCGATGGCCAGGGTTCACGCTGCTACCGCGGCGATGCCGTAGACCAGAATTTCGACCATTATTCCGTCGAATACACCTACCCGGACGGAACCAAACTCTTCCTCACCTCCCGCTATATGCCCGGATGCCGCGAGGAATTCGCCAGCTACGCTCACGGAACCAGGGGCTCGGCTGTGATCTCCACTTTCATGCACACCCCCGCCAAATGCCGCATCTTCAAAGGCCAGAACGTGACCAGCAGGGCCGACATGACCTGGGCCTTCCCGCAACCGGAACCAACCCCTTACCAGCTCGAGTGGGATCACCTCGTCGAGGCCATCCGCCAGGACAAACCCTACAACGAAGCCAAACGCGGCATCGAAGCTTCCCTGGTGGTGCTGATGGGCCGCAAGGCCGTCCACACGGGCCAATCGGTCACCTTCGAGGAAATGCTCAATGACGCGCATGAGTTCGCCCCGGGCCTGGACAAACTGACCATGGATTCGCCCGCGCCGGTGCAGGCAGGTTCGGACGGCGTGTATCCCGTGCCGCAGCCCGGGCGGCTCAAGGACCGGGAGTTTTGACGGCCTGAATTCC
>CAZHEW010000663.1:0-1592 GCA_964531815.1 uncultured Verrucomicrobiota bacterium | reverse complement strand
GCATCAACGTGGTGGCGGAAGCCTCTCCGGCCAGCAGCTAAGCGTGCCGGGCAACTCTTTGCAGCGAGGCCCTGGCCTCGCCTTTTTTTTCGCAGGAGCAGAGTAATCGAGAGTCCGGGATTGGAGTGGAGGAAAGTCAGCCTGATGAAGTGCGCCTTGATTCGAACAGTCCCTCTCTCCTTGGTCATCGAGTCCCCCGAACCCCCGGGCCCCGCCTGTTCTGATGTTCATTGACGAGATCAGAGTTTACGCCTGCGCCGGCCATGGCGGGAAAGGCTGCGTTGCGTTCCAGCGCGAGAAGTACCGTCCCAAAGGCGGACCGAGCGGCGGCAACGGCGGCCGCGGCGGCGACGTCATCATCGAGGCCGATCACGACCTGAACAACCTTATCGCCCAGTACTACCAGCCGCGCCTGGTTGCGGCGAACGGCGAACCCGGCCTGGGCAAAGGCATGGACGGCCACGCTGGCAAGGACCTCGTTGTCAAAGTCCCCTGCGGCACGCTGGCCTGGAAGCTCGACTCGGCGATTGGCGGCGAGGTTTCCAGAACATCCGCCAAGCGGGAATACCAGAGCCAGTCGCACCGTCGCCGAATGCTGGTTTCTCCCCCGGAGGGCGAAGCTGCCTCTCATGCACACACAATCGCCGCCCGCGCCCGAGCTTCCGGTTCCGTGCCGCGGGGCGAGTTGGTCATTGACCTCGTCGAACACGGCCAGCGTTTCGTCTTGTGCCAGGGCGGCCGCGGTGGTTTGGGCAACCGCAACTTCGCCACTGCCACGCGGCAAACCCCGCGTTTCGCCCAACCCGGTGAGCCCGGCGACGAAGGCGACTTCCTCCTGGAGCTGCGCATCATGGCGGAAGTTGGCCTGATCGGCTATCCCAACGCCGGCAAGTCCACCCTGCTAACGGCCATCTCGCGCGCCCGGCCAAAGATCGCCCCCTACCCGTTCACCACGCTTCACCCGCAAATCGGCATTGTGGAATATCCCGACTTCCACCGTCTGACGGTGTGCGATGTGCCGGGGCTGATCGAGGGGGCGCACCGCAACGTCGGGCTCGGCCACGAGTTCCTGCGGCACATTGACCGCTGCAAGGTGCTGGTGCTGCTGCTCGACATGGCCGGCACCGACGCTCGCACCCCGTGGGACGATTACCGGAACCTCCTCCGCGAACTGGAGCTTTACGATCCGGCGCTGGTGGAACGGCGGCGCCTGGTCGTCGCCAACAAGATGGACGAGCCCGCGGCTCAGGAGAACCTGAAGAAGTTCAAGGCTCGCATCCGTAAGACTCCCGTCTTGCCCATCGCCGCCGCTTTCGACCAGGGCATCGAGGAGTTCAAGCAAGCCATCCGCGCCGCCGTCCAGTAACGCAGCACGCGCTTCATCCCGTCTGGTCGGACCTCGCGCTGCCTGTGGGAGCGGGCGTCGGACTTCTCGATCTCGCCCCCGCCCAGGCCCGCCTGCTGATTCCGTGGGAGTGTTTTTCCCTTTATCCGCACCGCCCCTTACGGCCATAATTGCACCATGCTTAAGGCAGGCCTTATCGGTCTTCCGAACGTCGGGAAATCCACGCTCTTCAACGCCATCACCCGCT
>CAZHEW010000662.1:0-1598 GCA_964531815.1 uncultured Verrucomicrobiota bacterium | reverse complement strand
TTCTGCTGCGGCGGGGACTGCCAGTGGCTGCGCTGCGGCCGGAGTTCGTGGCCGAGTTCATGGCCAACCATAATCTCTCCGGTGATCCGGAAGGCGAGCCCTGCTCCCGCTATCGCCGCATCGTTGTCGCGCGGGAAAACGGCACGCAGCTCGAGGCGGTCGAACGCCGCTCCTACCGCGGTTTTGTCCCCGCGCCGCTCAAAGCCAACCAATTGAGCAGAATCGTCAAAGCCCGCGAGCTTTGGCGCACCCGACCACGCCGATTCGCTGACGACGCTAAAGGCTTCGAGGCCGCCAACCGCACCCTCGACCGCGTCCTCAGCCTGGCGGGGTGTGATCTTGCCTGCCAGTTCTTCTTCGAGACCGAGCGCGCGTATTGGGAAAGCCGCAACCGCGCCGCCCGCATTCAGAAGCATCGCCAGGACGGGATCGGCCTGGGCTGGGGCAACCATGATCATCACACCTTCCGCTCCTCCCGCGAGCATTTCCTGGACCTGGTGGAGTTCCTGCTCAAGCTCGGCTTTGTCAAACGCGAGCGCTACTATGCAGGCATGGAAGCCGGCTGGGGCGCCCAGGTCTTCGAGCAGCCGGTCACGGGCGTCGTCGTGTTCGCCGACGTGGACCTGCTGCCGGAAGAAACCGAGGTTGACTTCTCGATGCGCCGGCTCTCCCCGGCCCCGCGTCTGGGCACAATCGGCTTGTGGGTCGGGTTGCACGGCGAAAGCCTGCTGGAGGCCGGGATGCACCACCTCGAAGCACGTTTCGACTTCGACCTGCTCCGCCACCAGCTCAAGCAAGCCGGCGTCAATACCATGAAGCCGTTCTCCGACTTTCCCTTCCTGCGCCAGGCCTTCACCGAGGGAGAGCGCTGGCCCGTCCGCCCCGAGCGCACCCGGCGCCTGCTAGCCGCCGGATTAATCACCCGCCAGCAATCTGATCAGTTCATCCGCCAGGGCGCGCTGGGCAGCCACCTCGAGAACCTCCAGCGCCACGGCGGCTTCAAAGGCTTCAACCAAAAGGCCGTCAGCATCATCATCACCGCCACCGACCCCCGCAAAACCCGTTTTGGTGATGCCGTGGCAGCTTAAACCTTCCCGGGGAACGATTTGGATGCCCGGCAGCATAATCGCGGCGGACATCCTGCTCTCCCATGCAGCGTGCCCGTTATGTGGCGGCGCGAGGGAACCGGCGCAGGAAACACCACCGCCGCCGGGAATACAGGAAGACATAACAGGTATAATCCAGACCACTCCGGTGCTACCCCCGACTGATGCGCGCCCAACCTGGGTTGGGCACTGACCTCAGAGCCGCTTACGGAGACGTGCGAGGTTGGCCTCGATGCGCTCGAAGTAAGGATTCGGGCCGGAGGGATAGGGGTGGTTTAGAAAGGCATGCACCCCCGCAAAATCGCGGTCCAACTTCACCCGCACGACCTTTTCCCAGAAATCCGGAGTCTTGCGTATCAAGTCTTCAGCGCTGGAGAAGGAGGCCACGAAGCTGGTCTGATCTTCCGTGTAGCTGGCGGCTTCGGCGAACTCAGCATACAGAACGGGGAGTTTGTCCACGTAGTCCTCCGCCGCCATCTGCCCCAGCAGGTC
>CAZHEW010000661.1:0-1605 GCA_964531815.1 uncultured Verrucomicrobiota bacterium | reverse complement strand
CAGGGCGATGTTCAGCTTGTTGCCGGGGGCATTGGCTCCGAACAGGTGGATGCGGGGCAGGATGAGGCCCGCGGCCCCGGTGAAGGCGACCGACCTGAGAAAAGCGCGTCGTTTCATACGGCGAATCTGGCCGGGCCGCCCGCCCGCGTCAAGCCGCCGGTTGCGCTTCGGCGGTCTTCTGGTACAGTGGTCTTTATGATACCAATCACGCGCGCTTTGAGCGCCGAGCACCGAATGTTCGAGGCCCTGTTTGACGAGATCGAGAGAATGATGGGCGGCCTGGAGCAATTGGCGGAGGTCAAGCGGCTGGCGCGCATGATGGAGGGGATGTTGCGGCATCACGCAAAGGTGGAGGATGACCTGCTGCTGCTCGCCACGGGCCTGGACCGCGCGGACCTGCGCCGCTCGGAGAAATGCCGCCACGAGCATCAGGAAATTGACAGCCGGCTCACGCGGATCAACTCGGCGCGGACCGTGGGCGAGGCCCGCACCCTGCTCCGGGCCGCGCTGGCGGCCTCGCGGCGGCATTTGAAGCACGAGGACCGCAAAGTCTTCCCCATCGTGGAAGAGGCGGTGGACCATGAGGAGCTGGCCAAGTTGGGCACCGTCTGGTTCCTGCGGCGCCATGCGCCGGAGCGCTGGACGCTCTGAGGTCCCGGCTTACTCCGCCGTTGCCTTTTGGCCGGGCTCTGTTAATTAAGGGGCGTGACCGAGCCCAGCCTGCTGCTCCTGATCCCGGCCTACAATGAAGAGCTGCGCATCGAACCGGTGCTGCGGGACTACGCCCGCTATTTTCACGAGCATTACCACGGCCCGTTCCAACTGGTGGTGGTGCTCAACGGCTGCACCGACAACACCCTCGGCGTGGTGCGGCGGGTCGGCGCGGAGTTTCCCGCCGTGTCGGCGCTCGAGTTCCCGGAACCCATCGGCAAAGGCGGCGCCCTGATTGAAGGGCTCAAGCTGGCGCCGCTGGCCGACCTCATCGGCTACGTGGACGCCGACGGCGCCACGCCCCCGCGCGCTTTTCATGACCTGGTAAAACACATCGGCGGCGTGGACTGCGTCATCGGCTCGCGCTGGCTGCCGGGGGCGGTGTTGCACGTGGAGCAAAGCGGCCAGCGCCGCTTCGCCAGCCGTGCCTTTCATTTCATTGTGCAGGTTCTGTTCCGCATGAACCTCCGGGACACGCAATGCGGCGCCAAGGTCATGCGCCGCGAGGCGGTCCAGACCGTGCATTCCTCGCTGTGCATCGCCGACATGGCGTTTGACATCAACCTGCTCTACTCGCTCAAGCGGGCCGGCTATCGCATTCGCGAAGTGCCGACCGAATGGACCGACAAGATTGGGTCCAAGGTCACGCTGGGGCGCACTTCGCTGGTGATGTTCCTCTCGGCGCTGCGGATATGGCTCATTTATTCGCCGCGCTTCTATCGCCTGCTGCGCCCGCTGCGCCCGCTGGAAGGCTGGGTCTACCGCAAACTCCGGGCCCCCCAGCCCCGCCCCAGTTCCCCGCCCCAGCGGCCCGGCTAGCGGCGACTGGCCTCCAATCTGCCGTTCGTTGACACTGGTTTGCGCGGCTGTTAGGCTTTCGCTTCCTTAAGACGC
>CAZHEW010000660.1:0-1614 GCA_964531815.1 uncultured Verrucomicrobiota bacterium | reverse complement strand
TATTCTAAGTAACGGGTCGCTACTCAGGGTCGCTACTCAGGCTGTTTTGGATTGAATCTCGCCGTCGT
Organism: uncultured Verrucomicrobiota bacterium; assembly: GCA_964531815.1. Taxonomy (GTDB): domain Bacteria; phylum Verrucomicrobiota; class Verrucomicrobiia; order Limisphaerales; family UBA8199; genus UBA8199. Next base: position 1,546 of record CAZHEW010000660.1, on the reverse strand, counting down.
TGCGGCGTCCAATAGCGCGTGCGATTACCTGTGACTCTGAGCATGCTTGCTCCAATTGTGCTGGCGGCAGCCGCGGTGTGCGCCGGCCCGGTCCCTGCCAGGACAGAGGCCCCCGGGCCGTCCAGGATACACCTCTTCGACGCCCGCCCGCTTCGCAAGCTCGACCTGCGCGACACCAACCAGGTCGCGCAACTCTGGGATACCATGCACGTCCTGGCCGCCGTGCAAGGGTTGGCCAACCGCGAGGCGCCGCGGCTCTACGTGGTGTATTGCGCCGGGTTTGGGGTCGAGACGGACCAGTTCTGGCTGGACTGGTTGCGCGGCGAAGACGGCTGGTTAAAGCAAGCCGAGGTGGTCACGCTTCCCTCCGTCGAGGAGGTCGTGCGGTTGTTCAGGAAAGATTTCACGGGGCTGGCCGTCTATGATCCAGCCGTTCCGGCGACCTCCTGCCTGGCCTCCACGGCCGCCGGGTGCGACGGCCTGTTGCCCGTGCGGTTCAGCCAGGCGACCAATTCGATGTTTGTCCTGCTGGCCCGGAAGCTGGGCCTGCCGGTTCGGCTCTGGCTGGTGAATCCGGACGGCACCTCCAGGTTTACGGGCAAGGGGATGATCCCCGACTTGAGCGAGCCTTCGTCCGGCAGCGCCAAGATTGACGCCTACCGCTGGGCCATTCGGCAGTACATAGACTCGGGCAAGTGTGATCCGCGCTTTGCGGCCTACTACATTGATTCCTATTGGATGAAGTGCGCCCGCCCGGGCCAGGGGGACTTGCACACGCTGCCCAACCACGATTACTTCATCGCGCGCCGGGCGTTCTTCTTCGACCTCGCGACGTGGGGGGACGAAACGCCGGTGGATGATCCGGGCCAGCGACTGGGCCTGGATCGGGAAACCTTTCTGCAAATGATGTCCGCGTTGAACCGAAAGGCCCCGAAGGACCTGATCAAGCTGGGCGGCTTTACGCCCTGGGCTTTTAAGTACACCGACCATCCCGGCGCGGGCGGCAAGCACGGCGGCGTGCCAACGGAATGGGAGTTTGCGCGGGTGATCTCGCAGTTCAATGGTTACATGGAGGCTGACGCCCTTGGGGCCGGGACCATTGCCAACGCCTCGTTCTACACGCATTACCCGCTCAAAGAACGATACCCGCAGCCCAATCCGAAACCGGCGCGGAAGGACTGGCAAAAGGCTGGTTACCTGACAGCCGAAGGCAAGGTGGCGCAGAAGCTCTACGTGGGCTATTACGTCGGCGACTACGACTCGCCCTCGTGGCTCTACAAGGCGGTGGCGGCGTTCTTCTCCGACCCGCAGCGAGGCCGGGTGCCGCTGGGGTGGGCCTTCGATCCGAACCTGGCCGACCGCTCGCCACAGGCGCTGGTCTATGCTTATCGCCACGCAACCACCAACGACTTCTTTATCGCGGGCGACTCGGGCGCAGGCTACCTGAATCCGCGCGCGCTGACGCACCGGCCCGATTCCAAGCTGCCGCCCGCGCTCGATCTCTGGACCGAGCACTGCACACGGTATTACCGGCGATGGGATATGA
>CAZHEW010000659.1:0-1625 GCA_964531815.1 uncultured Verrucomicrobiota bacterium | reverse complement strand
AAAGCTGCCAACGAGCGCCTCAGCGTGACCGACCAGGCGGTCACCCAGGCCGCGGAAAGCGCTCGTCTGACCCGCGCCCGGTTCGAGCAGGAGCTGGCGCTATCCCAGGACTTGATGGATGCCGAGACCGCGCTGGTCACCGCCCGGGTGCGCCGCGCCGAGGCCGAGGCCGACCAGCAGATCGCCCTTGCCGCCTGGCGCAAGGCGCTGGGCCTGCCGCAACTGGATTCCCAAGCACAAGTGAAATGAGAGCCCCTTTTAGCTCCGTCAGGAGCGACATGTCTATAGTGATCGCGCACGGAATCGGTCAAGCTCCGTCAGGAGCGGCAGGTCGGACCCGTGCAACCGAGCAAAACCATATGCCGCTCCTGACGGAGCTTGAGCCGGGTGTTGTCGTTCCGGCCTCCGATAGATATGTCGCTCCTGGCGGAGCTTTGGCTCGGCTTTCCAAGCTTGAAATGTCCCGGCGGGTGCCCTTGGTCGCCGTATGCCTTTCTGCGCTCGTCGCATTCTCCACTGGCTGTGGCAAGAAGCACGAGCCGCAAGCTGCGGCCGGCGAAACCCTGCCGCCCGTTGCGGTCCGCGTGCAGAAGATTGAAACCGTAAGACAACCGGCCGTGGAAGAGGTCGTCGGCACGGTGCAACCGAAGCTCCAGGCGGTGGTTGAAGCCAAGGTCAGTGGCCGCATCACGCGCTGGTCCGCCACGCTCGGCCAATCGGTCAAGCAGGGCGAAGTGCTGGTGGAACTGGGGACGCAGGAAATTCAGGCCAAACTGGACCAGGCCAATGCCGCGCTGCGGCAGGTCGAGCTGGAATTGAATCGCACGGCCAATCTTCGCAAACAGAATGCCGCCACCCAGGCCGAATTGGACGCCGTGCAATCTCGCTATAACATCGCCAAAGCCGCCGTGGCCGAGGCGGACGCGCTCTCCGGCTACGCGAAGATCGTCGCCCCGTTCGACGGTGTGGTGGCCCGCAAGCTCGCCGATGAGGGCGACCTGGCGATGCCGGGCAAACCGCTGCTCGAACTGGAAGGCCGCGCCGGCTTGCGCCTGGTGGCCGATGTCCCGAGCCTGCTCGCCGCCCGCGTTCTACGGGACGCGAAACTCGCCGTGCGAGTGGATACGCTTGCCGACGCCATCACCGGAACGGTGGCCGAGATTTCGCCAGCGGCGGACCCGGCGTCTCGCACGGTGCGCATGAAGGTGGACTTGCCGGAGACCCCCGGCTTGCGTTCCGGGCAGTTTGGCCGCCTGGCCGTTCCGGTCAGCGAGGCGACGTTCCTCTTTGTGCCGCCTGCGGCGCTGGTCAGGCGCGGCCAGCTTGAGATTCTCTTCGTTGCCGCCGACGGAAAGGCGCAGATGCGGCTGGTGCGCACCGGCAAGCAGACCGCACAGGGCATCGAGATCCTGTCCGGCCTGACGCCCGGCGAGGCGGTTGTGGTTGAAGGCGCCGCGAACCTGCGCGACGGTCAACCGCTCCAGAACCAATAGCCGCGCCCGTGAGCACAGACTTGTCCAAGCCTGACTCGGCGCGCCTGGGATTTGCGGGGCGCATTGCCCGGTCGTTCATTGACTCGAAGCTGACCCCGCTGCTGGTGATCAGTTCGATCCTGCTGGGCGCGG
>CAZHEW010000658.1:0-1626 GCA_964531815.1 uncultured Verrucomicrobiota bacterium | reverse complement strand
CCGACCCGGCCACAATCCAAATCCGCCCAAATCACTTTCTCGAATCCGGCGTGGGACAACGCCGGGGAGGCGGGGTTTGGGGTGGGCAACAGGGATCAGATGGGGCAGATTAGGAGGCGTGTTTGTGATGAAGCTGAGAATTGCACTAAGACTGGCTGCGACCGTGCTGTTGCTGGGGGCGGGTCGTGGTTGGGCGGCGATCACGCTGGAGCCTTGGGCGCCGCTGTTTCGGGGGGTGGAGTTTGCGCGCGGGGAGGCGGACACGAATGAGGTCCGGCAGCACAAGGTGTTCGCGCTGCGGGTGGACCTGGCCGATCCGACGGTGGAGTTCTTCTCGACCCCTGCGAATGGCGATGGGGAAAAAGAGACTTACGGGCAGACGACGACGACGTTCGTGGAGAGCTACCGGGTGTCGGTGGGGGTCAACGCGAACTTCTTCTCGCCTGTGAGCACGATCCCGGATGACCCGCGCGAACTGACCGGGCTGGCGGTGTCGCGGGGGGAGGTGGTGTCAGGCTTTGGGAGCGGCTATCCGGCGGTGCTGATCACGCGGAGCAACGCCGTGAGCTTTGCCACGAGCGCGCCGGCGAGCCTCACGAACGTTTGGACAGCGGTGGCCGGGTCGCACATGGTCCTGATCAACGGTGCGGCGCAACTGGAGGACTGTGACACCGGGTTCTGCAACGAGAACCCGCGCACGGCGGTGGGGCTGTCTCAGCAGGGACGCTACTTCTACCTGATGGTCATAGACGGGCGGCGTGCGGGTTGGAGCGACGGGGCGACGCTCTACGAAACGGGGCAATGGCTTTCGCGCCTGGGGGCGTGGAACGGCTTGAACCTGGACGGCGGGGGCTCGTCAGCGATGGCATGGCTGACCAACGGGACGGCGGCACTGCTCAACCGCCCAAGCGGCGGCGTGCAGCGGGTGAACGGGAATCACCTGGGCGTGTTCGCGCAGCCGCTGGCGCCGGTGTTCCTGGCGCAACCCTCGAGCCAAACAGTGCCGCTGTGGGAGGGGGCGACGTTCAGCGCGGAGGCGATCGGGGTGCCACCGTTGAGTTACCAGTGGCGCTTCAACGGCACGAACCTGGCGGGCGCTACGGACCAGAGTTATGCCATTGGCGCGGCGCTCGCGGCCAACGGCGGCAGTTACTCGGTGGTGGTGTCCAACGCGCATGGCGCAGTGACGAGTTCCAACGCGGTGCTGACGGTTCTGCCGCTTTTGTCGCCGTTGCTCGCGGCGGGGAACAATGATTTCGGGCAACTCGACGCGCCGGCGGCAGCGAGCAACGCGGTGGCAATCGCAGCGGGCGGGTATCACAGCCTCGCCCTGCTCAAGGATGGGACGGTGCTGGCCTGGGGGCGGGATTGGGACGGCGAGGCGAGCGTGCCGACGGGTTTGACCAGCGTCGTGGCGATTGCGGCGGGCGGGTATCACAGCCTGGCTTTGCGGGCCGATGGCACCGTGGCCGGCTGGGGCGCCGATTACTACGGCCAGAGCACGGTGCCGGACGGCTTGGGGGAGGTGTGGGCGCTGGCGGCGGGAACGTGGCACAGCCTGGCGTTAAAGCGCGACGGACGGGTAGTGGCGTGGGGCGACAACAGCTTCGGGCAGGCAACCGTCCC
>CAZHEW010000657.1:0-1626 GCA_964531815.1 uncultured Verrucomicrobiota bacterium | reverse complement strand
GGCATGCCGAATAACCCCTGCGCCCGGTAGTAATTCTCGTAAGTGCGGCAGTGTTCCTCGCTGCGTCCGGTCGCCCGCAAGTAGCTCACGCATTCCTCGTCAATTGGGAAGAAGCCCATCGTCGCCCCATATTCCGGAGCCATATTGGCGATGGTCGCCCGGTCCACCACCGGCAAGGCAGCGGCTCCCGGCCCGAAGAACTCGACGAACTTTCCGACGACCTTCGCTTTCCGCAGCATTTGCGTCACGGTCAGCGCCAGGTCGGTCGCGGTGACGCCTTCGCGCAGCTCGCCGGTCAGGTGCATCCCGACGACGTCGGGCGTGAGGAAATAGACTGGCTGCCCCAGCATGCCAGCTTCCGCTTCAATGCCGCCCACCCCCCAGCCGACGATGCCCAGCCCGTTGATCATTGTCGTGTGCGAGTCCGTCCCCACCAGTGTGTCGGGATAGAACAGGGGCGCAGGCGGTTCGCCGCCGGCGGTCGCGCATGACCACAGCCCCCTGGCGAGGTGCTCCAGGTTCACCTGGTGCACGATGCCGATGCCCGGCGGCACCACTTTGAACTTCTTGAACGCCTGCATGCCCCACTTGAGAAACTGGTAACGCTCTCGGTTGCGATGGAACTCCAGTCCCATGTTCTTCTCCAGGGCATCCGGCGTGCTGTGGTAATCCACTTGCAACGAATGATCCACCACCAGATCCACCGGCACCAGTGGTTCAATGATCCCGGGGTCCCGGCCCAGCCGCTTCAGCGCCGAGCGCATGGCCGCCAAGTCCACCAGCAACGGCACCCCCGTGAAGTCCTGCAACAAGATGCGCGCCACCACAAACGGTATCTCCTCGACCCGCGGCGCGTTGGGCTTCCAGTTCGCCAACGCCCGCACGCTCTGTTCGGAGACTCGCTCGGCGTCGCAATTCCGCAGCACCGATTCCAGCACCAGACGGATTGACATCGGCAACCGGGAAACCGAACCGACTTCGGCCCGTTCAAGCTGCGGCAGCGAGTAGAAGGCTCCCTGCTGGCCGTTCCCACGCTCGAAGGTCTGAAGCGCGCCAAACCGATTTCGCACGTTGCTCATAAGATTCACGTGGCCAGCATAAATTCAGAGCCTGACAAAAGCCAGTGGAGTCTTGAGCTGAGATCCCCCCCATTGGGCAAAAGGCCAATGAAAGGCAGGGTTCTGACCAAATATGTAGGAAACGTCCCCAAGATGGGGGTCATGTAACAAATGCTTCTGGCGCCACGGACGCCTTCCCCGGCCCAAGCCGGCCAGGCCCAATCTGAACCCAATCCGCGCCATTCGGCCCTGCTCAGCGGCAACCGACTCTCCACACAACACTTCCGCACCTTCTCTGCCCGCGCGCCCCACCTCCTCACCATCATCCTCCCCCCGTCCCACTACCGGAGGACCTCTAACTTGAAGTTAGAGGTTCTCCGGTAGTGGGACGGGGAGGCAACGGCGTGCCTGCCGTCTCATCTCTGGCGCCTTTGCCCCGGAAAAGGCCGCTCATAAACTGAGATGTTTCTCGGCCAGTCCTTCATGCCGGCCCAGTCCGCGTAGACCGCAAGCAGGCGCGCGGGCGTTGGGCGTTCAAGCAGTTGCCAAGGAGGCTTCTGTCCGCCAA
>CAZHEW010000656.1:0-1647 GCA_964531815.1 uncultured Verrucomicrobiota bacterium | reverse complement strand
GTCCTGGCCCCGGGAGCACCTTCCTCACGGTGCTGTGGCGATGAAAGTCACCTGCGTGAACAACCTCAAGCAGATCGGTCTGGCCATTCGCACCTGGGCGATGGATCACGACGGCCAGTTCCCCTTCAATGTGAACACTAACGCCGGAGGCAGCCGAGAATTTTGCGCCGTGGGCAGCGACGGGTTCGACGCCAACGCCGCGCTTCACCTCCAGGCCCTGGCGGATGTCCCCGAAGTGGTCGCTCCGCGACTGCTGACTTGCCCAAAAGACCGGGCTCGGAAGCCGGCTGCCACGTTCAGCCATTTGAGGTCGGAAAACCTGACATATCGACTGCGGACGGGAACAAACATCAGCGAGACCAGCCCCGAGGAGGTTCTCTTGGTCTGCCCGGTTGATCGCAACACCCTCCGCTGCGACGGGAGCGTGGTGGAGAGCAACGCCCGCCAAGTGCCGTCGCTGATGTGGCACAGCAACGAATAGGTTTAGCGAGAAGCCGCGCAATCAGATCATTCCTGGCGCTTCAGCTCCGACATCCTGGTCTTGGCCCAGGGATCGAAAATGCAGGTCGTACGGCCAGTCAGGAAAACGAACCCCGGCAAGTCATCCTCTTTCAGGAAGAGCACGAGCTTGTCGGAGATTACTCGCCACTGGCCGCTTTTCTTCCAAGCCGCTCCGTCTTTGTGCCCAGACACGTCTATCCCTGCACCAGCACGGCTTTGTTGGTCTTGAGGTATTTCTCCACGGCCTTCTTGTTGGAAAGCGACATCGGGGTCCGCTTGGCGTCACGCTTGATGAGTTTGTAGTGGACGAGGTGTTTGCCGACGAGGTCAACGTGGAGATCTGAATCCTCCATGCGCCAGATTTGGCCGGTGGCCAGCGGCGCGGCAGGGATTCGACTCTTCTGATGCATAAGTTTCAAGCGGTGAATATGCCAGAGCCGGCCAAAAACGGCAATGCAAATTGACGGCCTGCAAATCTGGTTGAAAAACCTCGTCGCGGCGTCCAAGCTGGGGTCATGCAATCAGTGTTCACAGGACCGGTTTTTGTGGTGCGGGATAACATAGACACCGACCAGATTATCCCGGCGCAATACCTGAATCTCGTGCCGACGATCCCCGAGGAGTACGAGAAGCTGGGCGCGTACGCCTTCGCCGGCCTGCCGGAGTCGGCCTCCCCCTTGCGCTACGTGAAGGAAGGCCAGCTCGACAGCGAGTATGCGATTGTGGTGGCCGGGCGCAATTTCGGGTGCGGCAGTTCGCGGGAGCACGCGCCGATCGCCTTGGGCTCGGCCGGGTGCAAGGTGGTGCTGGCGGAGAGTTTCGCGCGCATCTTCTTCCGCAACTCGGTCGCCACGGGTGAACTTTACCCCTGTGAAATCGCGGAGCGCCTCTGCGAAGAGTTGCAGACCGGCGACATCGTGACGGTGGACCTGGACGCGAGCACGGTGACTCTCAAGAGCACGGGCAAGGCCTACAAGTTCAAGCCGCTGGGCGATGTGCGGCCGGTAGTGGGCGCGGGCGGGCTGTTCAACTACGCGCGCAAGACGGGAATGATGCCCGCTGGTTCGCCCGGGAATCCCGCCCTGCGGTCGTAAATAGGAAACGCCTCCATGCCGTTTTGTGGCTGGCAGCGGCCGGGCGGCACGC
>CAZHEW010000655.1:0-1656 GCA_964531815.1 uncultured Verrucomicrobiota bacterium | reverse complement strand
TGCCCGCGGCGTCGAACCAATACACGCCGTCGCCATAGGTGCCGACCACCAGGTTCCCCTCCCGATCTTCGCACGCCGCCACAACCGGCAAGGTGCTGGCCCACGGATACGCGCCCCAGTCCTGCTCCTCGCGGTTCTCCTGGCACCGCTGGATGCGGCCGTTGGCCAGGCGCCAATAGCCGCCCCGTTCGCTGGCGAGCAGGTAGTTAAGCCGGATGGGCCTGATCTCGTCCGTCACAACCGGAATCGGCTTCAGGGCCACCAGCGTCGTATCTGTCCCCAGCCACAAGCGGCCGGACTCCTCGGCAATCAAAGCCCGGCAGGTGCTCGGCGCGCCTGAGCCCGCATGCCAAACCTCGGTCTTTCCGTCCAGATATCGCGCCAGCACACCGTTGTCCGTGTAGAGCAACACCGCGTCGCTCCGGTCCTCGCAAATCGCCATCAAACGGCCCGGCGCCTCTTCCTGCCCGAGCTGCACCCTCGTCAGCTTCCCTGCCTTGGCCACCGCAATGTCTCCGTTCTCGGTGCCAATCCACAGATTGCCCCGCCGATCCTCATACAAACGCCGGACCTGGCTGCTGCTCAGGCCGGCCGTGTTGTTCTCATCAAATACCGCAAACTCGAATCCATCAAACCGCGCCAGACCGCCCAGCGTCCCCACCCACAAGTAGCCATCCCGGGTCTGCGTCACCGCCAGCACGACGCTCGAGGGCAACCCCCGGGCGGTGCCAAACACATCCACCATGAACCGCGCGTTGGACTCGCCCGCCAAACCGGCCCCACCCGCCCAGAGCAGCAGCCCCGCGGTGGCAAGACTCCAACTTCTCCTGGTCATATCCGTCTCGGATCCGCACCCGGCAAGAAAACCTAAATCTGCGAATACGGCGCCGGCACCAGAAACCGATTGTAAATCTTCGACACCGTGTCCGCGTATCGCGGATCGTTCTTCATCTTGTCCCAGGCCGGATGCGCGCGAAACGCATCCCAGTGCTTCCTGTGGTCCTCCGGGCTCTCAGCCGACAGCAGGTAGGTCAGGTGCGGCAGGTTGCTGCCGATGAGCCCCTGCCCATAAAAGATCGGCCCCAACCCCACCTCGCGCATGAGCTGAATCTCGCCTGTGTCGAACATCTCAACCTTCTTGAGCGCCTTCACGTCGCTGTGGCTTTCATAAGTGCGCAGCTCGAACATGCGCGCCTTCTGCTCGCGGCAATAGACCGGCAACTCCGCCTTCGGCATCCCCGCAAACGCCTGCATCAGCCAACTGTCAATTCGCTGGAAGGCCGGCTTGGCCATCGGCGACTGCAAATACTCCGCGCCAGCCGAGTGATACGCCACGTCCGCATTGAGCTTGGCGAGGGTCGGGGGAAACTTCCACATGGCCGGGTACGGAATAAGCACCAGCACCGCCAGGGGATCGTTGAGCTCGCCGGACGCGGGCGCGCCGGGCCGCTCTTGTTGCACAAACACCCCCACCGGCTTGCTGCCCAAGCGGTTCAACGCCGGGATGAGGGCCTTGCTGAGGTAGCTATCCACCAACCCTCGATCCGTGCCGCTTTTCAGGTGATACACCCGCAGCTCGTAATACTCCCGGACGCTGCTGCTGCTGGCGCCAGTGCTCCCCTGGTTCTGCCCCTGGGCGAAGTTTAGACCTGCGAG
>CAZHEW010000654.1:0-1659 GCA_964531815.1 uncultured Verrucomicrobiota bacterium | reverse complement strand
TCCTCGCGCGACCAGCCGTCGAGCGCCGTGCCGTAGGAGCAGAAACCCTGCTCGTCGCCGTAGTAGAACAGCGGCATGCCCGGCCAGAAGGCGATGATCCCGCTGGCCAGGTCGGTCTTGAGAAAGCCCGCCGCGGCGCCCCCGGAATTGTGCACCATCCGCCACTGGTCGTGGTTGTTGTAGAAGTTGAGGTGGGTGTAGCGGAAATCGCTCACCGCCGGATCGTAGAAATCAAATGCGGTCAGGTCCGTGGCCAGGCCGGACTTGAGGTTGCCGAGGTTGCCGTTGACCTGTTCCTTGACGGCGGTTTGGAAGAAGTCGAAGTAAGCCCGGTAGTTAATGCCGCCGTCCATGGTGTAATCGCCGTCAATGAACGCGTAGGGATTGTCATACTGGTTCGGGCTCTTGCCGCGGCCCACCATGGTCGCCGCCCGCTCGCGCGAGCAGTAGAACTCGCCGAAGATGAAGAAATCACTCTTGCCGAGGGAGGCGGCGTGCGCCTTCACCGCCGGGCACCAGGCCCGGAAAAAGTCGCGCGGCACCTGCATCGGCGTGTCCATGCGGATGCCGTCAATGTCGCACGAGCTGATCAGCGCTTTGGTCATGGCGATAATCTTGTTCTGCACGCGCGGATGCGTGGTGCGCAAGTCGTCCAGGGAGCCGTAAATCTTGCCGAGATGGTTCTGCCACGGATCGCCGTAGTTGCCCAAATCCCCGTTGTGGTGCAGGTCGCTGAACCAGAACGAGCCGCTCCCGCTGTCCACCCGCCGGTAACCGTCGTCGCCGAACACGTCACAGTAGGCGCCGGTGGGATAGAAGGTGTTATCCACGGGGAAGTCCACATAGGTCTCGCCGGGGTTGCGCGGAACGAGGTTGTACTCGCCGGTGTGCAGGTGGAACGGCGCGCCATCGTTCGGATGCCCCTCGAAATAGTAAAGGTCCGACAGGTGATTGACGATGATGTCCACGATGACATACATGCCCAGCGAGTGCGCCTTGTCCACCATCGCGCGGAAGTCCTCCACCGTGCCAAACCGCTGGTCCAGCAAGGTGAAGTCAATCTGCCCGTAGCCGTGGTAGGAGTTGTTCCGGTTCTGGAACACCGGCGAAATCCAAATCGCCTTGTAGCCCAGCCCGCGGATGTAGTCCAGCCGGTCGCGCACGCCGAGGAAATCCCCGCCGTGCCGCGCCCCGACATCCCGCAGGTCGTAGCCCGGGTAGGCCAGTTCATTGTTGCCCGGCTCACCGTCGCAGAACCGGTCCGTAATGAACTGATAGACGGGCACCTTGCGCCAGTCATCCGGCGACGGGTAATAGGTGTGGCCGCTCCAGCCGCCATAATAGTTGGCCGGGTCGGAGGCGGGGTTGAGGTTGACGTTCCAGGGGCTGTTCTCGGGTGTCCAGGGCGAGGCGGCCGCAGGGAGCGCACAAACGGCGAGGGCCAGGGCCAACGCCGCCCGAATCATTCGAGGTGTGGCTGACATCACCCAACTCATACCACATCCCCGCCGGGAGCGGAATCACGCATTGCTCGCATGTTCATGCGGTGAGCAACGATCCGGGCACAATCTCCGCAGCAGCTAACCTGGCTATTTGCCACCCCCGAACGCCGCGTGGGGCACGCGGCCTACAGGCGCGGCATGGTACGCTTGTAGGCCG
>CAZHEW010000653.1:0-1665 GCA_964531815.1 uncultured Verrucomicrobiota bacterium | reverse complement strand
TGGGGTTGGTCGTCGGGGTGATGGCGCCGATAACGCCGTAGGGGGCGGGTTCGGTGAGGTTGAGGCCGTGATCGCCGGTGACGGCATGCGGGTGGAGGTCTTCTGTGCCCGGCGTCTTCTCGGTGACAAGCTGGTTCTTGAGGACCTTGTCTTCGTAGCGGCCCAGCCCGGTTTCCTCGTGCGCTTCGCGGGCCAGCGCGCTGCCGTGCTCGCGCATCGCGTCGCGCATGGCGGCGATGATGGCGTTGCGCTTTCCCAGGCCCATATCGTCCAACTGGGCAAAAGCGTCCCTGGCCGCGCGGACCGCCTGGTCAATGCCGTCGAAGACACCCAGTTCTCCAGCCAGGGAAGGACCAGCCGGGCGGTCAGCACGGGGCGCGCTGCCGCCACCGGTCAGCCCGGCAACGATCTGCTGGGCAATGGCCTCGATTTCCTGGTCGTTAAGGCCGGCCACAGTCCACCTGGTCCTTTTTGTATTTATCCACCCCGCCGATTTCCCAGCTATCCACGATGGCCATGATGACGGCGTCGCAGGGGCGGTTCTGGGTGGCGACGGTCTGGCGGGCGGAGCTGCCGGCGGCAATGAGGACCAGCTCGCCCGGGCCGACGCCCACCGCATCTGCGGCGACGACATGGCCGCCGGTTTCCTTGCCTTCGGTATCCACAGTTTTGACGACCATGAATTTCAGGCCGTCCAAGGTGGCCTCTTTGCGGGTGGCGACGACTGTGCCGACTACTTTCCCAAGAGTCATAAAGGTATGCTGTGGTAGGGCGCGCACTCCGTTGCGCGCCGGGGTGGCGGTGCGGCGCGCAACGGAGTGCGCGCCCTGCCTGTCTCGGCTACTTTTTGACCGCCTTGGCGCCGCGGCCCAGCGGCAGCACCTCGTCCACGTTTGCGTGCGGGCGAGGGATGACGTGGACGGCGACCATTTCGCCGACGCGGCTGGCGGCGAGGCGCCCGGCGTCCGTCGCGGCCTTGACGGCGGCGACGTCGCCACGGATGACGGCGGTGACATAACCGCCGCCGGTCTTCTCGAAGCTGACGAGATCAACCTTGGCGGCTTTGACCATTGCGTCCGCGCCTTCCACCATGGCGGCGAAGGACCGTGTTTCCAGCAAGCCTAATGCTTCTGCCATATATGTGTCTCCTTACGTTGTCTTGTTATGAGTTGTGATTCTCTCAAAGTGAATCAGGCGGCGCCGCTGCCCTTCATTGGGCGTCCGGTGAGGCTGTTGATGGCGGCCTCGGCGGCTTTGGCGGCCACATCAATGTCCTTCTCCTCGCCGCCCAAGTACAGGCGGCCGAAGCTGCCGAAGGCGCGAATCTCCAGGATGTTGATCTCGGCGGTCTTCTCGGCCTCGTTGGCCGCGAAGGCGGCATAGGCCGCGGGTGCGACTTCCATCGTGAAGAGGCTCTGGCCTGGCAGGATCATGTTGCCATGCCGGGTGCGGTTGATGAGCATCGTGTGGTGGTCGTCAATCTGGCGGATGGTGCTGTTGCTGTAGATGACCGGCTTGTAGCGATCATCCTCCTTCAAGCCGAGCGACTCCAAAATGGCCGCGCCGGCGGAGCGGACGTCGGCCTGCGATTCCGAATGGATTTCCAGCATGCCGTAGAGGCGCTCGATGATCTGCATGCCGGGCGTGACCTTGGTGCACTTGAGC
>CAZHEW010000652.1:0-1705 GCA_964531815.1 uncultured Verrucomicrobiota bacterium | reverse complement strand
TGTTGCAGCGCTCCCCGGCGCCACTTGCACGAAGCGTTGGATGAGACTGGCGCCCGCGGCTTTCCCTACGGCCGCCGGCGGGGAGGGCGCCAACAAGTCGTCCGCTGCGGCCAAAGCGGCTACTTGCCGGCTGGCCGAACTGTCCTCCTCGACCCGGGATTTGCGCGCCGCGCTGGAGGCGACGGATTCCTCGCGCGCCAGGCTCACTGGCGCATCCGCAAGCACCCCATCGTATGCCGTGCGGGCCTCGGCAGCGGGCGGAGAGGGAGCGGGCATAACCGGCACGCCGGCGGCAGGGATCGAGGCAGCAGCGAACTTGTCTTTGTCCGAATCCGCCACAGCCTGAAGTTTTGCCTCAGCGGCGGCTTCGGGTTGAATGGGGGGCGCCGTCAGCGCGGCGGGTGCCGGCCGGACGGGTTCACCCACTCGCGGCGCCTGCTTAATAGGCTCGTTCCTGGCCAGCAGGGCCCCTTGGTTGTTCTTAGCGGGCAGCGGAACCAGCAGCCACACTGCCACCCCGAGGACGGCCAGTATCGCCAGTGCCCAGGCAAATCGCGGCCATAGTCTGCCCAGGGTCGCAAAGAGCGAGGGACTGCCAGACTGAGCCGGGGGGAACTTCCGCGCGGCTTCACCCTGCAACAGGCGGCGGGTGGCCGGGTGCAGCTCGAACGGCGGGCCCGCCTCGTCGCGGCGCTTCTTCGCCGCGGCGCGCAGCAGGTTCTCAATCGGGCGTTCCGGTTCGCTGGCCATATCAGTTATCAGTTAGACGGGGAAACGGCGGTTTTCCCCCCGCGCAAAGATCTTGCGCGCAATCCCTTCCAGGCGGTCCAGGCATTTGCTCAGGCGCGAGCTAACCGTCTTGGGGTTCAGTTCGAGGGAACGGCTGAGCTCGTCGTAGCTCAAATCGCCGAAATAGCGCAGTTGGATGATCTCACGGCAAGGTTCATCGAGTTGGCCGAGGGCCTGGTGTACCAGGGCGACCTGCTCGGTGTTCATCAGCGCGAGGTCGGGTGCCGGGGCGGAGCTGGGCGGGTCAAGGGTCAAACCGCTCTCGGGGTGCTCGGCCTCGAGCGAAAGCGGCGTCTGTCCGCCGCCGCGTTTGGCCGCGCGCTGGTGTTCGCGGTAATCGCGGGCCTTGTTGGCGGCAATGCGGAATAGCCAGGTCTGGAACCGGCTGCTGCCGTGAAAAGACCCGATGTTGCGTATGACAGACAGGAAGACCTCCTGGCAGATCTCCTCCACATCTTCGCGTGAGAAATCGTGCCCGAGCTGAAAGATAAAGCGCCCCGCCGCCGCGTAATGCCGGTCGAACAGCTCGTCCCATGCCTCCCTTTCGCCCCGGCGGCAGCGCGCAAGCAATTCTGCTTCAGCGTCGAGCCCCATGCTGGTTAAGACAATAACCGGCCCTGCGCCGTTTGAACAGGATTCTCTTGAGGGCGAGGCGGGCTGGGGCCTTAATCCGCGCCTGGAACTCCGGGGTCTGCTGCCCGAACTGAGCCGGGATCGGCGCCGTCAGCGAGGCTGGGAGTGGGATGCCCCTGAAGCGGCGATTGCGGCCCTGGTTCCAGCGGCAGTTGTTCCTGATTGGCGCGAGCTTCTTCTGCTGTGGCGGGACCAGCCGGCGCGGGGCTCCCCTGCAGGCGCACCAGCGCGGGCCGAATGAGCCTCCCCTGGAAGGTGTAGCCGGTTGCGATTGTCTCGGCGA
>CAZHEW010000651.1:0-1706 GCA_964531815.1 uncultured Verrucomicrobiota bacterium | reverse complement strand
AGAGCCGAAGCCGCCTATTCGTCGGCGGTGCGAATCCACCGGATGCGGCGCGGGGAGACGATCACCAGCCGGTTTTGAAAGGCGGTTTGCGCCCGGCTGGCCAACAACGGCATGAGCAACGCCGCGACATTCTCCGTGGTTGGCGGATGGGCTTTTACCCGGATAACGCCAAGGTGCCTGGACAACGGCAGCACGACCCAATCGCCAAAGTGCTCATCCAGCGTGATGAGGGTTCGCTCCTGACGGACGGCGCGTTCGAGGATGAGCGCGTCATCCGCCCGAGCCTGACCGGCTTCCGCGGCGTGCTCGACGTCGTGTCCGCGCGAGCGCAAAAGCTCCGCCAGTTCAGACCGAAGGCACTGGTCCAGGTAGAGCCGCACGGAAGATCACGCCGGGCTAAACGCGGCAACCTCCGTGTGCAGGACGGAATGCCGGGCGTAATCCAGGACGGCCTGGATATCGGCGCGCGTCAGTTCCGGGTAGCCGTGCAGGAGCGAATCCCACGACTCGCCCGCTGCCAGTTGCTCCAGGATCGCGGCCACCGAAATCCGCGTGCCCTTGACGACCGGCTGGCCGCCGCAGACGCGCGGATTCATTTCGATTCGGTCACTCATGCCTGGCTAACTTACCCGACCGGAGTGAGAACGGCAAGCGAGCGTCCCGGATGAAGCCCAGACACCTGCGCAAACCAGCTATCGCCAGAGCCGTTGGCCAAGCGATTAACACGACGGTGAGCTCGGTGGGCAGTTGGTTTAGCGGCTTGTTTGGAGGTGGGCGGAGATGAGAACGGTGTGGTCGCTGTTGGTGTGCCTTCTGTTGCCTGCGACTATGCCGGGGCAGGTCAGTAGCAGAAGCGATGGTAGTGATGGGGCGCTGGATTTCAGCGGGATTACTTAGGCGACAAACGTGGTTATTGATATGCACAGCCGCACGAACGGCGTGTATCAATACGCCTACGTTTGTTACCGCAGTAACACGTTTTGTGGACCTATACAGGGTGAAATGAAGACGGCATTCTTATTCGCATCGGCATTTGCCTGGCAGCGATGGATTTGGCACAGTGGGGTCATGCGCACACTGTTCGGCGCCGATAGAACGTCCTGACTCATCGCCTCGCTATGAAATGTATTCTCACCACTGTTTGGCTCGCCCTGGCCCTGGCCATCCCGGCCGGCGCGGCCCAGAAGAAGCTCAATGTCCTGTTCATTTCCGTGGACGACATGAACAACGACCTCGGGTGTTACGGTCATCCGGTGGTCAAGTCGCCCCACATTGACCGGCTGGCGGCGCGGGGGGTGCGGTTCGACCGTGCCTATTGCCAGTTCCCGCTCTGCAGCCCCAGCCGCTCCTCGGTGTTCACCGGGCTGCGGCCTGATGCCACGCGCGTGTTTGACCTGAAGTATCACTTCCGGCAAGGCCTGCCGGACGTGGTCACCCTGCCGCAGATGTTCATGAAGAACGGCTACTACGTCGCGCGGGTCGGCAAGATGTATCACTACGGGAACCCGGGCGACATCGGCACGGCGGGCCTCGATGACCGGGTTTCGTGGCAGGAGCGCCTCAACCCGGCGGGCCGGGACAAGACCGCGCTCGAGCCCGACATCATGAATCACACGCCCAAGCGCGGGCTGGGCTCGTCCATGTCGTTCCTGGCCGACCCGACGGGCACCGACCTGGAGCACACGGACGGGAAGGTGGCGGCCCAG
>CAZHEW010000650.1:0-1714 GCA_964531815.1 uncultured Verrucomicrobiota bacterium | reverse complement strand
CTGTGCCAGGCGATCCTGGACGAGCCTGGCGTCCAGGCGCTGCGCAAGAGCATTGACCTTTTTATGGCGGATGAACACGCCCGGGCGCAATACGACGGCGTGGTCGCCAAAGGCCAGGCGTTGCAGGAGAAGCAGCAGAACGCGCTGGCCCTGACCGACGTGGAGATCTCCGACTTCGAGCAGCATCGTGACGCGCTGCTCAAGAACCCTGTCGCCCGCAGTTTCATAGACGCCCAGCAGGAGTTGCGGGACGTGCAGGAGTCCATTCAACGGCACGTTAACAAGACCTTCGAGCTGGGCCGCCTGCCTTCCGAGGAAGACCTGGCCAGCGGCTGCTGCAGTGACGGCCACGGTTGCGGCTGCGGGCACTAAGCCGTGTCCATGCAGTTGAAGGTGCTGTTTCCCCTCACCCTGGCCCTCTCCCCAGGGAGAGGGAACCCTTTTCGGCCCGTCGGGGGAAGTCACCAAACGGTGAGCCCTTTCCAGCGCGGGCGGGAATCCTCCCTCTCCCCGAGGGAGAGGGTTGGGGTGAGGGGAAAGTGGACCTTCGACTGCGTAATTACGGCCAAGCCCGGCCACGGCTCGCGCTACCTGACTGCCGGTTGGGCTCCCGGGCTAACGTGCTGATGGCCTCGGCTGCCGAAGCGCTCATCGCCGCCGCCCGGCGCTTGCGCGCCGAAACCTCCCGGCTGCGGTTCGGACCGCCGGTCACGCACGTTTATAATCCACTGACTTACGCTTGGGCGCCGCATGCGGCCTACCTGCGAAAGTTCGGCGCGGCGCCCAAACGGGTCGTGTTCCTCGGCATGAACCCGGGGCCCTTCGGCATGGCGCAGACCGGTGTGCCGTTCGGCGAGGTCTCCGCCGTGCGCGACTGGCTCCAGGTTGAAGGTCGCGTCGGCAAACCGTCCCGCGAGCATCCGCGACGCCCCGTCACAGGTTTTGGCTGTGTCCGTTCCGAGGTCAGCGGTCGTCGTTTATGGGGCCTCTTCGCCGCGCGCTTCGGGACGCCGGACCGGTTCTTTGCGGGGCACATTGTGATGAACTACTGCCCCCTGGCCTTTCTGGAGGCCACTGGCCGCAACCGCACGCCGGATAAGCTGCTCATTGGGGAGCAGAACGCCCTGTTTGCCGCATGCGATCGGCACCTGCGCGCCGTCATCGGCGCGCTGCAACCGGAATGGCTGATTGGGATCGGCGAATTTGCCGCAAGACGGGCTGAGCGAGTATTCGGGCGTAGTCCTCTGAAGATTGGGCGCATCCTCCATCCCAGCCCTGCTAATCCAGCCGCCAACCGCAACTGGAACGCGCTTGCCACACGCCAGATCGAGGCGCCAGGCATCTGGGAGCAGGGGGGCCTTTGGCCGGAGCGCGCGCGGCGTGATGCATCTTCGCGCGCCTTGACCGGCCGCACTGCCTAAGTGTGTGTGGTTGTAAATACGGTGACGTTGGGAAGGCCGGGCATTGCTGTCGCGCGAAGCGTTTGGAGTGCGTCCAGCTTGCTGGCGCTATCGTTCAGCGTGGTGGGCTCGGAAAGCGGGAGCAAGCTCCGCGCACTCCAAACGCTTCGCGCCCAGGAAGGTCCGCGCTGCGCCAGGATACGTCACCGAACTTACGCCCCAGAGTACTAAGCGCTCCCTCGACGAGGCTGCCCCGCCTTCATTGCTGCGCCTCTTGCACAACGGTCCCATCCTCGGCCAGGAGCAGCTTCGGA
>CAZHEW010000649.1:0-1728 GCA_964531815.1 uncultured Verrucomicrobiota bacterium | reverse complement strand
TTCCCCATCCTGCCGTGGAGTCCCTACCACGGCTGGAAGGCGCCGTTTGTCGAACGGCGGCAAAACGGGCTGGAGAGCATCGCGGACTGCCATTTCAACATGGCCGGCTTCGTGTGGGCCAAGGACCTTCGGCGCTGCGAGAAACTTGGGCTCGGCGCCATTGTCCTGCCTGCCGGGGACGACAAGACCCTCTCGCCCGCCTACCGGCGCGAATGGAAGAAGCTCCCGGGCGAGGAGATTGAAAGGCGCGTCCAGCAGCTCGTCCGGGCAGCCAGCAAGAGCCCGGCGCTCAAGGGTTACTACATCATGGACGAACCCGGCATCGTGGATTTCCCGGCATTGGGCAGGGCCGTGGCGGCAGTGAAGAAATACGCGCCGGGCAAACTGGCCTACATCAACCTGTATCCCGATTACGCTACGCTCGGCGCGCCCGACATGTCGCAGCTCGGCACCTCCAACTACACCGAGTACCTGGAGCGCTTCGTGGCCGAGGTGAAGCCGCAGGTGATCAGCTACGACAACTACATGGTGCAGTTCTCGGAGGACCTTAAGAACCCGAGCAAGGCGGCGAGCTATTATCGCAACCTCCTCGAAGTCCGGCGCGTGGCGCAGGAGCATCAGCTTCCCTGCCTGAACATTGTCTGCGCCAACCAAATCCGTCCCCCCACGCCGATTCCCTCGCCCGCGAACCTCCAGTTCCAGGCCTACACGACTCTGGCGGCGGGGTATCGCGGCGTCACCTGGTACAATTACTACGGGCCGGGGTACAAGTACACGCCCATTGCCCCGTCGGGGGAGAAGACGCTTACCTGGGTTTACCTCCAGGGCGTCAATTCCCAGGTGGCCGCGCTCGCGCCGGTCATGAGCCGGCTGAGCTCGACCGGAGTCTTCTTCAGCGCGCCCGCGCCGGTGGAGGGTCTGCCGCTGCTGCCCGGCAAACTGGTGGAAGCGGTCTCCTGCACGATGCCGGTCATGGTCGGCGAGTTCCGGCACGCGAACGGGCAGCCCTATGTGATGGTCGTCAACCTGAGCTTGGAGCAGTCGGCGAAGTTTGCCCTGACCATCGCGCACCCCCGCGGTCCCATCCGCGTCGTTTCGGCCGTGGACGACTCCCTGTCCGTCTTTGACCAGAAGAACGGGCTTTGGCTCACTGCCGGGCAGGGCGCGCTGCTGGCGCTGTGACGCTCACCTGCCAGCGGGCCGAAAACGCACCTCACCGGCCTTGAGGACGGTCACGCCCTTGCGGGAGATGCAATTGGCCCAGGCCCAGTTGTGGTGCTTTATGACCAGTTCTGCCTTGAGAATCGGATTGTCCGCGGTCGTGTGCGCATCGGCAACGACGATGACGCCGAAGTCCTTGCTCGCCGCGCTGCGGAGGGTCGAGTCCACACAGAAGTCGGTGGCAAAACCCATTAAGAGGAGGGTCGTGACGCCGCGCGACCGGAGCTCGGATTCGAGCGCGGTGCCGTAGAATGCATCGCAGGTGGTCTTGCGAATGACCAGCTCGCCGGGGCGGACCTCAAGCTTCGGATGCAGCTTCCAGCCCTCGCTGAATGGAACCAAATCCTCTTCGCCCGGCTCGCCGTCCTGCTGAATGAAGATGACCAGGGCGCCGGCTTGACGGGCCTGCGCGGTGACCGTGTTGATGCGAGCGATGACGGCGTCAGCTTCGAACGGCGGGGGCTTCGCGCTGAACAGGCCCGTCTGCACATCAATCACCAATACCGC
>CAZHEW010000648.1:0-1756 GCA_964531815.1 uncultured Verrucomicrobiota bacterium | reverse complement strand
ACCCGCGGTCACCTGGCGTGGTTGCTGCAACAGCATGGGCAACGCGGCCAGGTCGCACCCGGTGACCAGGGCTTCCTCCAGATGTGACAATCTCATTAACTTCACGGACTGCTGAAAAGCGGCTTGTCCCAGTTGGGCGGGTTGCCGGTCGGCTTGCGCCTGACGAAGTGCGGGTTTGGTCGTGGCATGACCGGGCTGGGCAAGGCCTTTTCCGCGACAAACTCCAAGACCTGCCGCGCACCCGATGCGCTTTGGAGGGTCAAGTGGATCATGGGACGGAAACCGCCGGGCGATGGCGGATAAACCAAATTGCAGGTTGCGCTCCGCACCTTCACATCGCCGCCGCCGCTGACGGAAAGCTGGAAGATGATTCGGGCGCCTCTGTAGGTGCTCAAAGACCATTCGCCCGGAATGGAGACACGCCGCTGCGGGTCGCCAGGAGTGGGGCAGTTGGAGACGATGAGCGAGTGGTCGGCGCGCAATTCCAGCGTGCAAGGCTCGTTAGAAGCGCTGTGGGATGACCGCAGCTTGTATTTGCCGAGAAGTTTGGTTTCGCCGTCGGTGACAAGGTAAGCCAGGCTGTCCTGGTCCTGAAAATCCTCGAACGAACACAGTTCCGGATGCGGAACGACCAAAGCAGTTGTGGTACGCAGATTCAAGCTCCCTTGAATGGTCGGCGCTCCGATGCCGACAAGCCGAGGCGACAGCGCCCGGCCTTCCGTGATGTAGATGTTCAACAGGATATAGCCGCCCGAGAAAAGCGCCCTGGCGTTGTAAACGATGAGGAAGGAATGGCCGCCAAACTGGGAAACCTCTTTGGTAGTGATGAACTGATAGCGCGCCGTGCCGTCGTCTTCAAAGCACACAAAATCACCACAAACAGAGTTGATTTCGTTGGTGCCGGTTTTCAGAAAGTTCTCGACGGCAGTCACGCCTTCATCCCCCCAACGTTGCACGGCTTGGTCGAACTGCTGGCGCTTGATTTTGTTTTCTAAGAACGTTGCTTGAGATTGCCGAACCGCATTGGTCTCCGGTTTGGCCTGGCCTTTCACTCCTTTGCCGACTTTCGGGTGTGAGATGAAAATCCGCGCTGCTTGGCCGCCGGCAACAGGTCCATCGAGAACGGGAATGCCCAAGTTGGTTTGGCCGGGCGCGGTGAGCGCGCCTTCGGTCACATAAATCGTCACGGGAAGGGTGCCGTCGGCGAAGTGTCCGGTCCGGTGCAATGTTACATAGTCATAGCCTTGGATATTCCACGTTGGCGGCCAGACATATCCCGATCCTTTGAGGCTCACGAACTTGCCATATTTGGGGGTGAACAAGTTGTTCGTGTCGGCCCGCAGCCAGGATTCCACGGCGGCTTGGGCCTCGGCGCACCACCGCAATCGGTCGTCGGACAACAAGCGATCAGTCTGCGAACCGCTCGGCTTGGCTGGTGCGTCAGCAGGCGTCATCGGCGGCGTTCCGTTGGCTGTCGGCGGATGGGGCGGCGCGGTCTTCGCAGGCGAATCAGATGGAAAGGCATGCCACACGCGTTCGATCATGGGTTGAAGGGCGTGGATGTAAATGCCCGCCATGATGGCGATGACGAACGGCGATGCGCCGATCACGCCGCCTACCGCCGCCGGCCATTTCGGTTGTTCGCGTCGCGCCATGCCAAAGAGCGCGCAGCCCAAGGTCGGGAAAGTCAACAGGAAGCCAACACCAAAGAGGCTAAGGGCCACATTGGCGCCGCTGCCGTGAACATGAGAATAAC
>CAZHEW010000647.1:0-1766 GCA_964531815.1 uncultured Verrucomicrobiota bacterium | reverse complement strand
CGCTGGTTTTCAAGTTCGCCGACGAGGATTGGGAGTTCGAGCAGATTCACCGCCTCAACTACCAGACCTTCGTCGAGGAGATCCCGCAGCACCACACCTCGCCGACGCAGCGGCTGGTGGACAAGTTCCATGCCGAAAACACCTATCTGATCTGCCGGTGCGGGCGGAAGCTGGCCGGCATGCTGGCCGTGCGGGGCAACCGGCCTTTCTCGCTCGATCAGAAGCTGGAGCGGCTGGATTCTTACCTGCCGGCCGGACGCAGCCTCTGCGAAGTCCGGCTGCTGGCCATTGAGAGGCAGTACCGCGGCGCCCAGGTGCTGCAAGGCATCCTGGCGCTGCTGTGGCAGCACAGCATCGAGAAGGGCTATGACCTGGGGGTGATCTCCGCCACCACGGGCCAACTCAAATTGTACCAGCACCTGGGTTTTGTGCCGTTTGGCCCGCTGGTGGGGACGAGTGACGCGCAGTTTCAGCCGATGTATGTCAAGCTGGAGACGTTCGAAGCGTCGGCGCGGGAGTTTCTGCGTTCGTCGCCGTCGCGCGCTTTCCAGCCCAGCGCGGTGAGTTTCCTGCCGGGACCGGTGGCGGTGCGGCGCGAGGTGCGCCGGGCGTTCGAGCAGGCTCCGGAATCGCACCGGGCCGATGCCTTTGTAAAGGACTTCCAGGCGACGAAACAAGTGCTCTGCGAGCTGGTCCAGACCCGGAGCGTCGAGCTGTTCCTCGGCTCGGGGACTTTGGCCAATGATGTCGTCGCGGGCCAGCTCTCGCGGGAGCAAAAGCCCGGGCTGGTGCTCAGCAACGGAGAGTTCGGCGAGCGCCTGGTGGACCATGCGCGGCGGTGGGGCTTGGCGTTCGAAGCGGTGGAGCATCGCTGGGGCTTGCCGCTGGATTTGGCCGCGGTGCGCCGGCGGATCGAGCGCGCGCCCACCCCGGGCTGGCTCTGGTGCGCGCATTGTGAGACTTCCACGGGCCTGCTGAACGATTTGGAGCGGCTCAAAGCCCTCTGCGCGGAATTTGACGTGAAGCTCTGCCTGGACTGCATCAGCTCGATCGGCACGGTGCCGGTGGATTTGCGGGGCGTCTGGCTGGCATCCTGTGCCAGCGGCAAGGGCTTGCGGTCATATCCGGGGCTCTCGATGGTCTTCCATCATCACGAGGTCCCAGCAGGCCCGCAGAGTCTGCCGCGGTATCTCGACCTGGGCCACTATGCGGCGCGGGACGGGGTGCCTTTCACCTTCTCATCCAACCTGCTGCACGCGCTGGCGGCGGCCCTGCGGCGCGTTCGCTGGGCGGAACGCTTTGCCGGGCTGGTCGAACTCTCGACCTGGCTGCGCGCGAGCCTGTGCAAGCTGGGCTTCGATCTGATTGGCACCGACGCCACGACTTCGCCCGCGGTGGTGACGATTGCCTTGCCGTCGAGTCTGAACTCCGTCCAGATTGGCAGCCTGATGCAGGAGTCCGGCTACCTGCTCAGTTACAACAGCGACTATCTGCGCGGACGAAACTGGATCCAGGTCTGTTTGATGGGCGAATGCACCCGGGAAAAGGTGGTTTCGCTGCTCAACGCGTTGAACCGGGTGTGCTTCGGCCGCAATCGCAGCCGGGCGGCAGCCGAGAGCGCGCCATCCCCAGCCGCGCCGGCAGCGAGCTAAGCACTCTGGGTCGTAAGTTCGGTGACGTATTTTGGCGCAGCGCGGACGTTCCTGGGCGCGAAGCGTTTGGAGTGCGCGGAGCTTGCTCCCGCTTTCCGAGCCCCCACGCTGAAC
>CAZHEW010000646.1:0-1767 GCA_964531815.1 uncultured Verrucomicrobiota bacterium | reverse complement strand
CATGCAGCCAGCCCGCACCAAACAATGATGCGGCTCTTTTGCCGTCTTATTTGCCGCAACTCACTTCGGGAAAGCGGCCTGCGATATCCTGCCATAGGCCTACAGTAGCACCACTTTGGAATTGGACAAGCACATTTGCCAGCCAGAGAGACTTGCTGGGCGCAGGCATGAATGTGCGCGAGCATTTCGATCCGCCTGGTGGATTGCGGGCGGGACGGGTGAACAGGATTATCGGCGCCCCTTCCGCCTTGTCGGGCGCAGGGCATTCTCCCACACTTCCGACGATGATCACCATCACCATAGCCAATGAAGGCCGATTCTGGCCCCACTACTATTACGGACCGACGACGATCCGGGTGACGCTGGCCAGCCCGAACCGGCCTTTGAATCAATCCAGGAACTGCAGGTGTTACGAGGTCACTGTTACCGAAGGCCCGAAGTATCCCGGTCCCAAGCGCCGCGACTTGATCTTCGCCTGCAAGTACAATCCGCACCGCAACTCACTGCGCTTCCTCAAAGCGCTCTTTGCCCGTATTTCCCGCGCCGACACGCCGAACCCGGCTCCGGACGCGGACTGATCCGCGGGGCATTGCATTCGAGCGGTTTCTGCATAACACTCGGCGCGTTGAACACCGCAGCCAAACCAGACAAATTGAGCACACACCACCGGATCATCGGCAAGGGCGAACGGCGCGTGGACGCCCTCGGCAAGGTGACGGGACGGGCAAAATACGCCGCTGATTACTGCGCCGGCCACCAGCTTTGGGGCAAGGTCCTCCGCGCGGAGCATCCCCATGCCCGCATCGTGCGCATTGACACGGCGGCAGCCAGGCGGCTCGCGGGCGTCGAAGCCGTGCTGACGGCGGAGGACATCCGGGGGGAGAAGGTTATCGGCATCGTCGTCAAGAACCAGGCGATCCTCGCGGCGGACAAGGTCCGTTACCTCGGCGACGGCGTGGCGATGGTCGCGGCGCAGACGCGGGAGATCGCCGAAGCCGCGCTCAAGCTCATCAAGGTGGAATACGAGCCGCTGCCGGCGGTGTCTGATCCCGAGGCGGCGTTAGCCGCGGATGCCCCCCGGATTCACGGAGCGGACAACGTTTTCGTCCATCACAAAGTGCGCAAGGGGGATGTGGCCAGGGGATTTGCCGAGGCCGACTTCATCCTCGAACAAAGGTTCCAGACGCCCTGCATCGAGCACAGCTACCTCGAACCTGAGGCAGTGCTGGCCGAACCGGGCGAGCACGGCGGAGTGACGGTGACCGGCAGCGTGCAAAACCTGTTTTCGACGCGCCGTTCGGTGGCCGCGGCGCTGAAACTGGACTTGAACCGGGTCGAGATTATCCAGGCGACGCTGGGCGGCTCCTTCGGCGGCAAAGACGAGGTGATGACCTCGATGTGCTGCCGGGCGGCTTTGCTGGCTCTGGCCGCGGGCAAGCCGGTGAAGATGGTCAACTCGCGCGAGGAATCCATGCTGGAGTCCTACAAACGCCATCCCTACGTGCTCTACTACAAGTGGGGGGCAAAGCGGGATGGCTCGATCACGGCGATGGAGATGCGGTGCATCGCCGACGGCGGGGCCTACGCTTCGATGAGCCCGTTCGTGACGTGGCGCTCGGTGGTGCAGGCGACCGGGCCCTATTACTGCGAGCACGTGAAGACGGATGTTTATGCCGTCTATACGAACAACAATTACACCGGAGCGATGCGCGGATTCGGCTCGCCGCAGGTCAACTTCGCCATCGAGAGCATGATGGACGAGCTGGC
>CAZHEW010000645.1:0-1776 GCA_964531815.1 uncultured Verrucomicrobiota bacterium | reverse complement strand
TTTCCCGCCGGGGGGAACTGGGTGACAGCATCATGACAGCGGTGGTGCTGGCGCCATTTGCCCGGCAGGCCGTTCGCTTCACCGACCTGGGCCGGCTGCGCGTGCAGGAGTGCGAGCGCGTCCTGGCCCTGCGCACAGAACTGACCCGGTGCGGCGCAAAGGTGGCGGAGGAGGGCGACACGCTGACGGTCTTTCCCTCCCGACTCCATGGCGCGGAGATCGAAACCTGCAACGACCATCGCATGGCGATGTGCTTTGCGATTCTGGGATTGAAAGTGCCCGGGATAAAGCTCAAGAATCCGTCGTGCGTGAAGAAGACGTTTCCGAACTTTTTTCAGAAGCTGGCGGCGCTACCGCCCAACGGCCTGGGGGCGAAGATTCTCGAGGCGAATGGCGGGCGGGCGCTGAGCCAGGCTGAGCTGTTTGCCGAATGAACTGGTCCAACCCCGCGTAAAGCCAATGCCGCAGCCAAAGAACAAAGCGCCGATTGTCATCGCCATTGACGGCACGAGCGCGAGCGGCAAGAGCACCAACTCCAAACTGGTGGCCAGGGCATTGGGCTTCATCCACGTGGATACGGGCGCCATGTACCGCACGCTGGCGTGGCATTGCCTCAAGCAGAAGATTGATGTGCAGAATGCCAGGGCCGTCGCCGCCGCCTGCCGCCGGTGGAAAACGGCGCTCAAATGCGCCGACGGCCATGCTTACCTGGCTGTGGACGGCTACTACCCGGCCCGGGAGATTCGGACCACTGAAGTCAGCGCGGCGGTCTCGCACATCGCGGCCGTGCCCAAGGTGCGGGAGTGGATGAAAAAGAAGCAGCGCGAGTGCATCCAGTTCGGCAGCCTGGTCATGGAAGGGCGGGACATCGGCACGAACGTCTTTCCGGAGACCGATTTCAAGTATTACCTGGACGCGAAGCTGGAGGAGCGGTCGCGGCGGCGGGCGGCCGACGGCATCCAGGAGAACCTCGCGGCGCGCGACCAGCGCGACAGCCAGCGCGCCGCCGCGCCGCTCATGATCGCGCTGGGAGCCAAGGTCATCAACAACTCGCAGATGACCGCGGAGCAGACCAGCGGGACGATTCTGGCAGACATCCGGAAGCGGCTCGCCGAAGCGGAAAAGGTCCAAGGCAGATGAACTGCCATGAATTTCTGGTATTTCCTGGGCTGGTGCGCCTACCGAACGCTCTTCAAGTTCTATTTCCGTTGGCGCGTGTATAACGCCGAGCGCGTGCCGCTGCAGGGCGGGGTCATTCTGGCCTCGAACCACGCCAGTTTCCTGGACCCGCCGCTGGTCGGCGCCGGCCTGCGGCGCGGCATCAATTACCTGGCGCGCGAAAACCTGTTCCGGTTTCCGGTTATGGGCTGGGTCCTGCGCCAGTGGCAGGTCGTGCCCGTGGACCGCGACGGCGGCGGGGCCAGGGGGCTCAAGGCAATCCTGGACCGGTTGCTGACCGGAGGCGCCATCATCCTCTTCCCGGAAGGCACGCGCACGCGCGACGGCAAACTACAGCCGGCACGCTCGGGCATCGGACTCACAGTAATCAAATCCACCGCGCCGGTGGTCCCGGTGCGGGTTTTTGGCACCTTCGCGGCGTATGGACGGCATCTGAGAATCCCGCGCCCGCTCCGGGTGGCTGTGAAATATGGCCAGCCGCTGGACTTCGCCGCCCTCCGGGCTGAGGCCAAAACGTGCTCGAAAGCGCGCCTAAAGGAAATCTACCAGCAGGTCGCCGATGAAATCATGGCGGCCATTGCCAAACTGGAACCGTAC
>CAZHEW010000644.1:0-1788 GCA_964531815.1 uncultured Verrucomicrobiota bacterium | reverse complement strand
CCGAATTGGCGCACGAGCTGGTCCAGATCAATGCCGCCAAGGTACTCCATCGCGAAGTAGAACAGCCCCTCCGGCGTGCGCCCGTAGTCGTAGATGGCAACAGTGTTGGGGTGGGTGAGCTGGCTCGTCATCTGAACCTCATGCTCGAAGCGGGCGGTGTTGGCCTCATTGGTCAGGTCCGGGCTGAGCAGCTTGATGGCCACCGGCCGGCGCAACAAGGCATGGCGGGCGCGGTAAACCATGCCGTTGGCGCCGCGCCCGATCTCCTGCACGAGCGCGTATTGCCCAAGCCGCCGGGCGGTAAGCGCGTTCCTTCGCCCCAAAGCCTGCATGCGCTCGACCAGGAGTGTGAAACCAAAGATCGCGCCGCCGCTGGCAAGCAGCAAACCGAACAGCACCAGAAAGACACGCCGCAACACATAGAGCGTCTGGAAGGCTTCGTCCACCGACTGTTCAGCCGCAACGCCCATCCCGCAATCGCGCAGCCACGCCCAGGCGCCGACCACCTTCATGCCGCGATAGTTGCGATAGCCGCGCACGTCAAAGTCGTTGTTCCCCATCGTAGCGGAGGCGGCCATGCGGGTGAGGTTAAGCTGGTTGCGCGGTTTGGCGCCGGGATCGCCGGGGCGCAGCTCTTCCTCGGGATCCAGCAGCTTCAGGTTCAGGATGGCAGTGTTGGTGCGGCCTGGGGGAATGAGGCCAAGCGTCTTGAGCAGCGGATCAACGCGGGTCGCCGTCAGCACAAGACCGCTCCGGTCAAAGGCGTAGGCCTCCCCGGTCTGACCAATCTGGGCGACGGAGAAAATGCTGGTGAACTCCTTCTCGGGCCTCATGCGAAGTCCCAGGACCGCGATCACAGCGCCGTTCGTGGACTTGATCGGCGCGGCAACAAACATCGTGGGGCCGTCAATCCGCTGGTTAAGGTTGGTCTGACGGATAAAGGGACGTGAGGCGGCCAGTTGCCCATCCAGCGTCTTGTTCAGAAACAGGTTGTAGGACGGCGGCGCCCTGGCGCCGACTTCCTCCGTGCCGGTCGTGGCCAGGATTCGCTTGTCTGAGGCCACCACGACGTAGCCGAGGTACTTCTGGGCATCCAGCAACGGCTGCAAATAGAACACCAGCGCCCGGGCAGGAGCGGAGTTGGTCAGGACCTGCGCCGTGGCGTTGGAATCCCGCACCAGGGCGGCAAGCTCGGTAATCGCGGTCTCGATGCGCACATCCGAAGCAAAGGTCTTGGCGTCATACTGCCGCTCAGTGAACCAAAGGCGCAGGGCGTTGATGTCCGCCTGCAGCACGGTCCGCAGGCGGGCCGCCAGTTCGCCGCGGGTGGTTTGCTCAACCCGCTTGCCCACCCACAGCCCCACGAGCCCGAGGATCACGGCCCCGACCAGCGGCACGGCCCAAAGCCGCTTTGAAAGCAGCCGCGGCAGCCGAATCACGAACCGGCTGAAGGCGCTCGACCGGGAACCTGTTCCGCTGGTGCTCACCGCCCAAGACTGGTCAGCGCACTAACGATTGTCAACGGAGACCAATGGGTTGCCGCACTTGGATTGCCCCCAAAAGCCGGTCTATACCCGAAACTCCATCGAGCAGGTGCGCCGGCCTCCTATCAACGAATCCCGCCTGTCCGTGGCGATTCCCATGCCCACCTCCCGCCCTTCCGCCACCCCCTGGCGCCGTGTACACCGGGTGTACAAGGGGTGCTCACCGGATGCACAAGGGCAAATCCCATGTGCATCCCGTGAGCATCCCTTGTACTCCCCTTGTACACGGCCAATAGGTGGCCAA
>CAZHEW010000643.1:0-1790 GCA_964531815.1 uncultured Verrucomicrobiota bacterium | reverse complement strand
AGCCAGGTGGTAGCCAGGCGGGAGCCAGGCGGGACGGGGGCGGGCCGAGGCGCGGCTCGTTCCTGCCAGGCTGTAATCGCCGCGCTCGGTTAGTGGTATTCCTGGAGGGTCTTGACGCTGTAACCGCTCTTCTTTATCGCGGCGATGCCCAGCGCGGCCGCCTCGGCTCCGCTCAGCGTGGTCATGATCGGCGTGCCGGTGTAAACAGCTGTGGTCCGGATTCTCACCCCGTCCGCATGCGGGGCCGCCCCGGAGGTTGTGTTGATCACGATTTGTATTTCCCTGTTCTTCAAGAGGTCAACCGCATTGGGCCGTCCCTCGGCGAGCTTGAAGATGCGCCGGACCTTGAGCCCGGCCTTCTCCAGCAAGGCGGCGGTCCCGCCTGTGGCGACCAGTTCAAAGCCCAGATCGGCAAACCGCCGGCCCAACTCCGCTGCCTTGCCCTTGTCCGCGTCGCTAACACTTATAAATATCCGCCCGCTTTCCGGCAGCGGCACCCCGGCGGCCATCTGCGATTTGGCGTAGGCGATGCCCAGATCATCGTCCAGGCCCATGACTTCGCCCGTGGACCGCATCTCGGGCGAAAGCAGAATGTCCTGGCCGTGAAACCGGTTGAAGGGGAAGACCGATTCCTTGACCGCCCAATGCTCCGGCCAGACTTCCTTCGTGAACTTGAGCTGCTTGAGCGTCTTGCCGGCCATCACCCGCGCCGCGAGTTTGGCCAGCGGCACCCCGGTGGCCTTGCTGACAAACGGCACCGTGCGTGAGGCGCGCGGGTTGACCTCCAGCACATACACCGTCTCCCCTTTTACGGCATATTGCACGTTCATCAGGCCGACCACCTTCAACTCCCGGGCCATGGCGTGGGTGTACTCGCGGATGGTGTTGATGACCCGCTGCGGAAGCGTGTGCGGCGGCAGAACCATCGCCGCATCGCCGGAATGGACGCCCGCGAATTCGATGTGCTCCAGCATGCCGCCGATGACGATGGTGCCCTGGTTCGGATAGACAAAATGCCCGATATCGGCGATGCAATCCACGTCCACTTCGGTGGCGTCTTCCAGGAACTGGTCCACCAGCACGGGGCGTTCGGGCGAGGCCTCCACCGCGAACCGCATGTAGTGCTGCAATTCGGCGTCGGAATACACAATCTGCATGGCCCGCCCGCCGAGCACGAAGCTGGGGCGGACCAGGAGCGGGTAGCCGAGGCTCTTCGCCACCGCGAGCGCTTCGGTCTCGCTGGTGGCAATGCCATTGGGCGGTTGGGGGATGTTGAGTTTGCGCAGCATCGCCGCAAACAGCTTGCGGTCTTCGGCGATTTCGATGCTCTGCGGCGAGGTGCCGATGATGTTGACCCCGTTCTTCTGCAGGCCCAGCGCGAGGTTGAGCGGCGTCTGGCCGCCGAACTGGGCAATGGCGCCCCAGCATTTCTCGCGCTCGTAAATGTGCAGCACGTCTTCAAGCGTGAGCGGCTCAAAGTAGAGCTTGTCGCTGGTGTCGTAGTCGGTGGAGACGGTCTCCGGGTTCGAGTTGACCATGAGGGTCTCGAAGCCGTCCTGCTTGAGCGCGAAAGCCGCATGCACGCAGCAGTAGTCAAACTCGATGCCCTGGCCGATGCGGTTCGGCCCGCCGCCCAGAATCATGACCTTCTTGCGGTCGCTGGGCTTCACCTCGTCGTCGCCGCGGTCGTAGGTCGAGTAGTAGTATGGCGTGTAAGCCTCGAACTCCGCGGCGCAGGTATCCACGAGGCGGAAGCTCGGCACCAGGCCGAGCTTCTGGCGCTCGGCGCG
>CAZHEW010000642.1:0-1792 GCA_964531815.1 uncultured Verrucomicrobiota bacterium | reverse complement strand
ATTTCGAGTCAGGTGCCTTTAACCACTCAGCCACCCTTCCGCAGCAGGCCAACAGAGCTGTATTCTGCCTTAATCCGCGGCAACGGCAACTGGATTCAAGGTGCACTGTGCGCGGCGCGGGGGGAGGCGGCGGGGCGCGGGTGCAGAGCGGGTCAGATGCCGCTAAAGACCCGGACCAGGCGGTTGTTGACGTAGAGGCGGTTCCTGCACCCCAGGAGCGGCAGGCGTTGCTTCTCTATTCGGACGCTGGATTTCTCCTGGTCCCCCACCACAAACGCATGCACCTCCAGCACCGGCTCATTGATCAGCCGGACTGATTTCTTAATAGGCTTCTCGTTGACTTTAATGACCAAGCTCCCGAGAAGCTGGTTGAAGTTGTATTCCAGGCGGTGTTTTTCGGTGTCTCCAATCTCGATGGCAAACTTCACAGGCAGATCACTTTCGCTGGCATTATCGCGCTTCCAGCCGCAGGGTTTGTGCCAGTGCTTCCCCCCAGACGTGCAATATACCCGCCCCCCGGCGGCGGCTCGGGGAGATGCGCCGATCCGCCCGGGAAATCCCCGCAAGACCGCGGCCTAACGGGTGGCAGCTTGCCCGGGGGAATGACGGACTTCGCCCCTGGCGCCAATTAACCGGTCGCCGGGATTGTCTCATCTCGGAACAGCCGCGCCCAGATTTGGTTTCCGTTCCGCCGGCAAACCGCCGGGGATTGCCGGCCCCCGGCTTCAGCCGTTTCGGGCGAAGAGCTTGCCCGGCATTTGCCGGATGAGCCGTTTCATCTCCAGGCTCAGCAGGGCGACGGACACCGCGGAACTGGGCAGGGCGCTGCGGCGGATCACATCGTCAATGCTGATCTCTTCGGCGCCCAGCAGGTCATAGACCTTCTGCTCGTTTTCGTTCAAGGCCATCGCGGGCAGGGTGCCCGTGGCGGCGGGCGTTGAGGGGCGGTTGGTGGCGGGGAAGAGGTATTCGAATTCGCTGAGGATATCCTCGACGCTCTCGCAAAGCTTGGCGCCCTTCTTGATGAGGTCATGGCAGCCCTTGCTGCGGGGCGAGTCAATGCGCCCGGGCACGGCAAAGACCTGGCGGCCGTAGTCGGTGGCGAAGTTGGCGGTGATGAGCGCGCCGCTGGTGAGGTTGGCCTCGACAACGACCGTGCCGAGCGTCATGCCGGCGACGATGCGGTTGCGGATGGGGAAGGACTGTCTGTCGGCCGGG
This sequence comes from uncultured Verrucomicrobiota bacterium, assembly GCA_964531815.1. GTDB lineage: Bacteria > Verrucomicrobiota > Verrucomicrobiia > Limisphaerales > UBA8199 > UBA8199. The sequence continues at coordinate 574 of CAZHEW010000642.1, read as the reverse complement.
CGGTTGAAGGGGAACTGGGTGAGGAGCGCGCCGCTGGCAGCGATCTGCTCGAACAACCTTGCGTTCTCCGGCGGCGTGACCAGGTTGATGCCCGTGCCGAGGACGGCGAGCGTCCGGCCCTTGCCGCTCAACGCGCCCTGGTGTGCGGCGGTGTCAATCCCGCGCGCGGCGCCGCTGACAACGGTCACGCCGAGGTAGGCGAGCTGGTAGGCCAGCTTGCGGGCGGTCTCGATGCCATAATGGGTGGTGAGGCGCGAGCCGACCATCGCCACCGAGTTCTTGTCCTGGGCGCTTAGCTTGCCTTTGACGTAGAGCACCGTCGGCGGGTCGTAGATCTGCCGCAGCAGCTCCGGGTACTCGGCGTCGGCCTGGGTGACTACGTGGCAGCCGAACTCGGAGATGCGTTTCATCTCCGCGCTCAGGCTGGTGGTCTTCTCCCAGTTGGCGATGGCTTCAGCGGTGTCCTCGCCGATGCCGCGGACCTGGAGCAACTGATGTCTGGAGGCGCGCAGGATGGCCGGCGCATCGCCGAAATGCTCGAGCAGTTGCCGCACGCGCACCGGGCCGACGTGCT
>CAZHEW010000641.1:0-1799 GCA_964531815.1 uncultured Verrucomicrobiota bacterium | reverse complement strand
GGCGGTCTGCCCGGGGTCCCTGGTCACGCTGGCCGGCTGCGTCGTGATGACGGGGACAGGATTGACGACGTTGATGGTCAGGGAAACTTGCTGACCGAAGAAGTAGCCCGCGGAAGTGTTCATCTGGAACACCACCGAATAGGAACCCGGAGTCGTAGGGGCGGTGAAGTTTACCGGTATGCTCGCGTTGCCCCCCGGACCAACGTTGCCGCTGATCGCGTTAATCGTGGCGGCGCCCATCTGGGTGCCGCTGACATAGTTCAGCGTGTAGCCGCTCCCGCCGTTTGCAATCCAGGTCGTTGTCCCGTTGTTGTTCATCGTCCAAGTACACGTGAAAGTCTGCCCCGGAGAGAAGGAGGTGCCGTTGGCGACCGTCTGCGACACAAAGGCGGAGTTGTCTGCGCCTCGGGCATAGATGTACCGCTCGACCCCGTTGAGGTTCGGGTAACCATTGTTGTACCCCGGCCAGTCGTAGTACACCCCCGCCCCCGCCCAGCCCGGGTAGCTGATCGCTTTGTTGCCATACGGATCATTGAAGATCAGCGTGTGCTGCCCGGGGACATAGCCGATGCAGGTAATGTAGTGCCCCGAAGAGGTTATATCGTTCAACACCACAATGGGGTAGCCAGCATCAATCTCCGCCCGCGCTTTGGTGATGCCGGTTTCGCCCGAGACGCTGTCGTCCGTGGCTGAACTCAGGCCATGGTAGATAACCCATTCTTTCAACCGGGTGCTATGCAGCAGGGAGCTGTCCGTCCAATCCTGGAGAAAATAGCCGAACCCGCCGTAATACCCGGCGTAGGTTGAGCCCCAGATGGAGGTCGAGGGTATGTTGTAGGTGTGCCCGTTATACGTGTAGATGCTCGAGATGTAGAAACCGTATAGGGATGTGTGCGTTCCGCCGCTGTTGCAGGTGATGGGATGAGCGGGCAGCCGGTTATAGTATTGGATCGCCATCAACGTCGCGGTGGCGTTGCAGGAGGCCCCGCCGGGGAAGTCGTCAGCGGTATCGTAGAGCTGGTGGATGTAAGGCACGCCCGACAACTCGACGACTGACGACTTCGGGCCCTTTGCGACACCCAACGGTTCGGTGGCCGCAAGCGCGTCCTTGGCTGTGCCCGTGGCGGTCGCCGACGCCGAAAGGGGCTGCACCACTGACTTCGCCACCGCGCCCGTGCGCGTGTCGGTCAGACTGATTCCATCTTCGGCCACCAGCGCCACGACAGATGCATTGATTGCCAGCTCGGCATTCCCCTTCTTCGTCAACAACGTAGAGGTCGAGCCGTCAGAGAGCCTGGCCTTGAGCAAGCGCGTGCCGCTGACTCTGAAATCTGCCACTGCCTTCCGGACCAGCGCCACCGTGTCGCCATCTACCCAGGCCGCTGCCTTGGCGGTTCCAAAGCTTCTCGATACATCGGCGGACAGATCGCAGGCGGTGATTTCGCCGTTGCTGCTCCGCGCCAGCAACGCCCGGCCATCCGGAGAGAACTGCGCCTGATAACCGCGCAGCCGGCCAGCCGGAACCGAGCCGCGCTCTCCAGTGCCAATCTCTATCCAGGAAATCCTCTCATCCGCCTCGCTGAACGCCAGCCGACGGCCATCGGGCGAAAAGGCCAGCACGTTGACCACCCCGCCAAGGTCAGTTTGCTTCCATTGGCTCAAGTCGGGTTTCAACACGATCAACTGCCGCCCTACCGTGAAAGCGATTTCCCCCTGGGCCGATACGACCGGATTGCCAGCAGCAGCGGCAGGCTTGCAGAGCGGCAGAAGGCTCTTGTTGGCAATATCGTAGAGCGTCG
>CAZHEW010000640.1:0-1823 GCA_964531815.1 uncultured Verrucomicrobiota bacterium | reverse complement strand
GCGGGCCGAATGAGCCTCCCCTGGAAGGTGTAGCCGGTTGCGATTGTCTCGGCGACAGCGGCGTCCGCAGGCGGCGGGGCATCGCCGGGGACCAACTGGTGGCGCTGGGCGTCGAAGGGTTCGGCCTCGCCGGCCTCGAACGGGGTCAGGCCGACGCGCCGGGCGGCATCCCGGCAGGCGTTCTGGAAATTGGACAGTTGCTGGATCAGGTTCAGCTGGCCGGAGCGGCGGGCACCGGCGTTGAGGGCATACACATGGTCGAGCACCCGAGCCAGCACCTCCACCCAGTCGCCTTCCGCGCGGCGGAGCTTCTCGACTTCCAGCCGCAGGTTAGCCCGTTCGCTGTTGTTGGCCTTCTGCATGAACTCTGTAAAGGCCTGCACTTCACCGCTCATGCGGTCGGCGATTTCCTTGGCCGCGCGCGCGGTCTGGTCGGCCGCGTCCTGGGCGTCCTGCCAGCGGCCGGTGGCGCCGCTGATCTGCGCGGCAATGCCCTCGATGTCTTTGAGTTGGGAGACCACTGTGGTCAGGGCGCCCGCCTCGGTTACCTTGACCAGCGCGCGGTACTCGATGAGGAAGGGCGCGACGCCCAGGAGCGCGGCGCCCGCGACGCACAGAACCACGAAACATATTTCCCAATGCCCCAGCGGGAGCTTGTATTGCCAGACAATGAAACAGGCCATGCCTGCCAGCAGAGCATCCCCCAGGAAGAAGGGCCACTTGGTCAGCTTTGGCGCAATTGAATCGCTCATTGTCGCATGATGTAGACCAAGCCGGTCTGGAGTTCAAGCCCGGGATGACTGTCGCAAAGGCTGCTTTGCGCTCGACTCCGTGTGGGATGAGCCAAGAATGGAGCCGTGCGGACCTGTGTCATCTTCAATCCGGCGGCTCAGGGCGAAAAGGCCCGGCGCTTTCGCCGTCACCTTGATGCCATTGGACGCGAGAGCTCGCTCAAACAGACTGCCGGCGCCGGGGATGCGCGCCGCCTGGCCGCCGAGGCTGTCGCTGAAGGCTTTGAGACCATTGTTGCGGCCGGCGGCGATGGCACGCTCAACGAAACGCTCAATGGAATCGGCGACGCGCCGAACGGTTTCGAGCGAGCACGGCTGGGTGTGCTGCCGCTCGGCACGGTCAACGTTTTCGCCCGCGAGTTGGTCCTGCCGACGCGGCTGGATGCGGCGTGGGCCGCCATCCGCCAGGGGCGTGACACGCGCATTGACTTGCCGGTTGTAGAGTTCCGCGCCGGTGGAGCGTCGCAGCGCCGCTGGTTCGCGCAGTTGGCCGGGGCCGGCCTCGACGCGCGGGCCATCGAGTTGGTCCATTGGCCTTTGAAGAAGAAGATCGGGCCGCTGGCTTACGTCGTGGCTGGGCTGAAGGCGTTGATGGGCGCGCAGTCGAAGATCACGGTTGACGGGGGCGGGCGCACGGTGACGGGCGAGCTGGTGCTGATCGGCAATGGGCGCTTGTATGGCGGGGCCTACCAGGTCTTTCCGCAAGCTGATCTGCGCGACGGATTGCTGGAAGTGTGCGTCTTCCCGCGGGTGAACTGGTTCACCCTCGCCCGCTGCGGTCCCACCCTGCTCCTGCGCAAGAGGCTGCCGGCTTCGAGCGTGGAGACTTTCCGGGCCGAATCCCTTTCCCTCACCAGCCCCTCCCCGGCTCGGCTGGAAGCGGACGGCGAACTTATTGGCCATCTGCCCGCCACCTTTTCCCTCCGCCGCCGCAGCCTGCGCGTGATCGTGCCGTGACCAGGCGCGCGCCGCGGCGACCAGCGCGTATGCATGAAAGCGAGCGCAAGCTGGAAAGACGGGGCTAACGCAGAT
>CAZHEW010000639.1:0-1832 GCA_964531815.1 uncultured Verrucomicrobiota bacterium | reverse complement strand
GGCCAGCCCTTGAAGGTATTTATCGGCTTCTTGACTCGCCGGACCGCCTGCGCTACGTGCGCTTCGATTGCGGCCACAACTACAACCAGGCCAGCCGGGAAGCGGTGTATGCCTGGTTCGGGAAATGGCTGCTCGACAAGCATGATCCGGCCGCGCTCAAAGAGGCCCCTTATCGGAAAGAGCCGGACGCCGATCTGCGAGTGTTTCCCGACGGCAGGCCGCCCGGCGACGCGGTGAGTGAAGCGCAGCTGATCGAACGGCTGAAGAATCTTCACCGGGAACAATGGCACTCGCTCCTGGTGCGGGGCGAAGCCGGGTTTAGGAAGTTCAAGCAGATCATGGAGCCTGCCTGGCGACACACGCTGCAGGTCGAGTGGCCGAAGGGCCATGTGCGAAGCCGTGTGGAAGCAGTGAGAGAACTCGGCGGATTCACTGCTGCCACATTGGATATCTCCAGCCTGGAGGGAGGCACGAATATACTGGCAAGGTACTGGGCTCCGCCTGGCATTCTCTCGAACCCGGCGCCCAGGATCGTGGTGATTTGCGGCGACAAGGAACATGACGCCGCGCTGCCGGAGGCCGACGCCGGGCCCGCGGGATTGACGCTGGCTCTGCTCCAGCACGGTTGTGCGGTGCTGCAGGTGCTGCGCTACAGCACGGGGAACCCGCCTGACCAGTTCGCCAACTTCTACGGGACCTACAACCGCACCAGGCTTCAGGCGCGTGTGCGCGACCTGCTGACGGTCTGCACCGCGGCTGGCTCACCCGCCGCTGACCCGCGCGGCCCGCGCCGCTTCGACGTGGTGCTCTGGGGCACCGGCCGCGCCGGTCTGTGGGCCATTCTGGCTGCGCCGGCCGCCGGGGCCGTTGTCGCCGACTGTGATCAATTGGATGGTGGGAGCGACCAGGCCTTGTTGGCGGCGGACCTGTTTTGCCCAGGCATTCGAAACATCGGCACATGCGAGGGAGGCGCGGTTCTTGCAGCCCCGCATCCCCTGTTGCTGCATAACACCGGCACGAACTTCGCCACGAGAACGGTGCGTTCAGCCTACCGGGCGTTGAAGGCAGATCGGAAATTGCGTGTGGTAGCCGCACGCCTGCCAGATGAGGAGCTGGTGCGGTGGATTTGCCAGTCTCAAGAGTAGTCCTTCGCGTGCGCAAAGCGCCGGGGCAGGCCAGATTGCGCGTGCAATTCGCCGCTGACGACTTATCTTTGCGTATTCATGAAAGGCATTATTCTGGCAGGCGGCGCCGGTTCGAGGCTCTTCCCGCTTACCTTGGTGGCGAGCAAGCAGCTTCAGCCCGTGTACGATAAACCAATGGTATATTATCCCCTCACGACGTTGATCGAGGGAGGGATTCGGGACTTCTGCCTCATTTCCACCCCCCAGGACTTGCCGCGTTTCCGCCAGTTGCTTGGCGACGGCAGCGCATGGGGGTTGTCAATCGAATACCGCGAACAGCCCAAGCCGCAGGGCATCGCCCAGGCATTTCTCATCGCCGAGACATTCATCGGCACGGATGCGGTTACGTTGATTCTGGGCGATAACGTATTCTACGGAGGGGACGGCTTTCACAAGGCCTTTGCCGACTTCAAGACTGGCGCGACTATCTTCGGCTACCACGTCAACGACCCGGAGCGGTATGGCGTGGTGGAGTTCGACGGAGACGGTCAGGCCATTTCCATACAGGAAAAACCCAGGCAACCCAGGAGCAACTACGCCGTGCCCGGGCTCTACATCTACGACAATAATGTGGTGACGATTACCCGTGGCCTCAAACCATCCGCGCGCGGGGAGTTGGAAATAACCGACGTAAACGTCGAATACCTG
>CAZHEW010000638.1:0-1833 GCA_964531815.1 uncultured Verrucomicrobiota bacterium | reverse complement strand
GCCGTTCCGCTGGCGGTCACGGTAGTGTTGTTGCCATACGAAACCAATCCGGCCGCGGGAGAGCCGGTCGCGCCGTTCGCATTCGAGCAGTAGAGCCGCGGATACCAGTCGTCCTGCTCGTAGCCGCGGCTGAAGCCGCCGTAACGGTCTCCAACCAGACTTACGCTGGGCTCCATCTGGTTCCAGTCCGTGCCGTGATGAAAGCTCAGGGTGCCGTTAAAACCACCGCCTCCATTGTGAACTTTGTACAGGACCCGGTTCCACCCGGTGGCGAGGCCCTTTGCGCCCGGGTTGTAGGAATCCCAGCCGCCTGTGTAGGCGTTGTTGTCGGAAACCAGGCTGCCATTGATCCAGATGCGGTGGCCGTCGTCGGCACCCACACCCAACTGCGGCCCCGCTCCGCCAGGCGTGTGCACCCACGCAAATGCATAGGCATCGCAGTTGTCGCAATTGTTGTTGCCGCCGTTACTGGCGTTGCCCTTGAAATTGAGGTTGTTGCCCTGGCCGCAGTCGCCCGTCTGCACGCGAAATGGCACCCTGCCGCTGAACAGGCTGTCCACGATCAGCTTCCCCTGAGTCGCAGAACCGTCTATGAAAGGATAGGCATACAGACCGGCTTCACCCCAGGGGAAGCTTCGGTTGGAGGTATCGGCGTTGCTGGCGGAGCCGTAGCCACCAAAGACGATCCAGTCATTGCAATACACCCACTTGTCACCGTACATATAAATCTCGCGGCAGGAAGTGGCTCTGGTGCCACAGGGGCTGCCACAGCCGACGTCCCAGCTTTCATTGCAGTCAATGTAGATTCCGTTCCAGTCGTACATGCTGCCGGTCACGCCGCCCAGCACGCCCCCCCAACTGCAGCCATTGGCGCACATGTTGACATCGGAATACTGGCCCGTCAGGCCATTGCCGCAGTTGTAGTAGCGCAGGCGTTGCCCGAGGTACCCGTAGGAGGCGACGTACACCCAGTCCATGTCAATGTAGCCTTTGCCATACCAGACGAACCCGGGTATGAATTGGGCCCATCTGTTGTACAGGGTGCAGCTTGTGTTCTTACCGTAGGTGTACCAGTAGGTGCCGCAATCTCCGGCTGTTGCCCATCCGCCACTCAGTCCGGTCGGCGTCTTGTGCGCATCCCCCCACCAAGCCCGCGCCGTGCCTGGCAAGACCAGCAGGGCGACCAAGACCAAGGTGCACACCAACCGCAAAGGAAAGGTGCTAAAGAGCTTAAGTGAGTTACATGCCTTGCATGAATTGCATGGATTGGGTGAGGCATTCATATTCATTCTATGTCATTCTATGGCTGGTGGTCGGCTTTGCCCGCGGCGACACCGCTGCGGGGAACGGACGCTGCGACCGGGTCGAAGATAAAATGGCACTTGTTAAGCAAGGATGCCACGTGCCGGGCTGTGTTCTCGTCCAGGCTCATCGCATTGGTGGGCGCGTTCTGTTCCGCATCCGCCAGGAAGTGCGGTTCGCCCACGTACTCGGCCGCGTGAGCAGCAGTGATGCTGCCGCCGTCGTAAACAGCCATCACGTTGGCATTCCTCACCGAGAGCACCCCGTCCGGCGCTGGTTGACTGGCCTGTGATTCCGCGCCCGCAGTCGGGGCCAACGTCAGGCAGTAGCATGTCCCTGCTACGGCGAGGACTCCCGCCCGGAGCCTCGGAACGCTCCGGAAAATCGTCGCCAACGCAGGTTGGATAATCTTCGTCATTGTACTGCTGGTTCAGCGAGTACCGCCCGGTGACTCAACTGGACAAGGTGCCACTTTGAAAGAAAACATGAAAAGCAAGTCCTGTCAACACGAACCAACACACGAATCAACCA
>CAZHEW010000637.1:0-1835 GCA_964531815.1 uncultured Verrucomicrobiota bacterium | reverse complement strand
GCCGCAGATATTCGGCAGACTCCCAACGTATTCGGGCAATTCACTCATAGGTCTTTCCACATTCCGGCATTAGCTTTGGCGGAAAGGGGCTGCGCATCAAACCGTCATTTGTGGTCCGGCAGCACCATGCCGGCCTGTGGCAGCGCCAGGCTGAACTGAATCTTCTCGCCTTCGGCACCCAGGTAACCGCCCCAGCCGATGCGGATTTCCGCCACCTTGCTTGAGTTCAGAACGCCATCCGCATCCTTCGACCAGCCCGCGAGCTGGAACCGATTCAGCGGAACAAAGGTGCGCGCCCGCCCCGGCGCCGCCAGGGAACGGTCTGTGTAGGCAATGAAGTCGCCGCCGCCCGCTTCATGGAGAATCACCAGGAGCTGGTTGGCCGTGGTCTGCCCGTCCGGCACCCAGGTTTCAATGGCGAGACAGTCGGCGGCGGCAAGGTCCAGCGGCTCCGGGTATTGGAATTGGGCGAAAAGGAAGGTGTCAACCCTGGTCTTCGTCAAGACGGCTGTGGCCTGCCAGCAGGCAGAACCGGGGCGGGCATGCGCGGCGTCCGGCGCGAGTTCGGCGCGGACAAATTCGCCGTGAGGCGTGGTCGGTTCCGCGGCGGGAAGAGGGCGCAGGGAGAGGACTGGCGGCTCCCATTGGTCAAGGGCGCAGCGTCGAGGCGGTTTGGCCGACGCGAAGCGGAACAAGGCCGCGCCGTAGGGCTCGAGACTCAGCGGGGCAGCATTGCCCGCCAGGTTTTCCTCCCGCTGGCCGGTGGCGGGGTTCCAGCGTTCACCGGCCCCGGTGGCCGCAAACTCAACGCGCCCCGTCCACGATTTGTCGCTGTCGTTGATGACGAAATAGACCTCCCGACCCTCAAGGCGGCGATGCGTGACGCGCAGCGGCGATTTCGCCCCGGAGACCCTCACGTCCGGCTCAATCAGGCCCTCGATGACCCGCGGCAGCAGGGCTTCCAGGCCGTAAGGCAGGAAGATGCCCGCGCCGCCCCTGGCATTCGCGCGGGACTGCGGCTCCGGCCCCGCCGAAGCCCCCGGGCGGCTGGCGCCGAACATGTCCTTCACCAGCGCCGCAACCCGCGGCGAGGGGAATTCGCTTTCGCTGTTGGCCGGCAGGGCGCCGAGCGCAATCACCACGCCTCCCTTTCGGACAAACCGGGCGAGGTTCTCCCACGCCTTGATCGGCAGCGTGTCGGCGCCGGGCAGGACGATGACGCGCCAGCGCAGCGGCCCGTGCGCCAGAGCTCCGAAGGCGACGTTCGCCTTTGCCAGCGCGCGGCTGTCCACAAAAGTAAAGTCGCGTTGGCTGTCGAAAAGGCTGTCGGCCACAGCGCGGTAGAGGTGTTCAATTTGGGCGGCGCCGGGGGCCTCGTGCGTCCAATGGCGGGAGGGGACGAACCGGGTCCAGAGGCTTTCCGCGGGATAGAGCACCGCGATATCGGCAACCTGGCATCCGCCGCGCAGCGCCGTGCAGCACCGGCCCACCCACTCGTTGAGGCGGCGCAGTTGCTCGTCCGACAAATCCGCGAAGCTGTAGTAGCTGGTAATGCAGTTGACGCCCGCGACGGCCAGGCGATTGCACGTGCCGCGGACTTCGCCCTCCGTCACGGCGCGCACGGGCCGGGAATCGCCGGCGGGCCGATAGCGCTGGCTGTGATCGGATGTCTCGCTCATCACCAGCGGCCGGCCTTCGAGCTCGGCGGCGCTGCTCAGGAGCCGGGCGCTGAACCACGGCACCTCCGGCGGCAGGCTGGTGAGGCAATCAATGCTCGGCGCGTCGAGCCGGCGAATGCAGCGGAAGAAATCCCCGTAGAGCGGCACGTGTCCGGC
>CAZHEW010000636.1:0-1841 GCA_964531815.1 uncultured Verrucomicrobiota bacterium | reverse complement strand
TCGGGGGCGCGCCAGGCAGCGGCCAGCGCCAGGGGGCTGGTCATCTGGAAGGCGGTCAAGCCGCCCTCCCGGCCGGCGTAGATCGAGAGGCGCGACATGTCCAGCGTGGCGTCCGGGGCATGGAGTTGCGGGGGGCGCAGGAAGGTTCCGCGCAGGAGGTATTTCACGGCGCGGCTGCGGAGGTGCGCCAGGCGCATCACGAAGTCCATTTCCTCGGCGCGCTCGGTCAACTGGGCGGGGAGGAAGTTGGCGATGGTGGGTTGCTGGCCCCAGACGAAGGCGCGCGCCTGCTCCAGGCAGAACTGGCGCGAGTATTTCCGGTCGAGCAGTTTGAGCGGTTCATCGGGAGCGAACTGCGCCGGCCACAGGTCGTCATAGGGCGGCATGGTCAGCGAGGAGTAGTTGCCGTAGGTGACCGCGAAGGGGTGGTAAACCGCCGGCCAGAAGGGAATGGTCTCCCAGCCGTCGGGTGCGGCGTAGCGTTCGCGGCTGACCTGCAGGCTGAGCATCAGGTCGAGGTAAGGGAGCCAGGGTTCGCCGCAGCCTTCTCCCGCCAGCACGACCGGCTCGCGGCGGGCGGCGCAACGGTGGCGGATGTCCGACTGGAGCGCTTGAAAGCCTTTCATCCAGTAAACTCCGCCGCCCACCGGGTGTCCGTGCCCGGGATCGAAACAGGCCAGGCTGCTGCAGGCCTGGTCCATGTAGATGCCGTTCACACCCAGTTCATTGACAGCACGCTCGGACAGGCCGGCGTATTTCTGCCGCCAGAACTCGGTGCCCATGCACATCGTCGCGCAGGCCTGGCGGGTGAAGGTGTTATAGACTTCCGGGCGGACCTTGCCTTCGTTGTTCCTGACCGCGAAGCGCTCGGCTGCTTCGTTGGTCCAGCTTGAGGTGGTCATGCCCCAGAGGCGCTGGTTCATGTACACCAGGGCGCGGATGTCCCGGGCCTGGGCGCGGGCCAGGGCGTTGGTGAAGCTCTCGGCCCCTTCGCGCGGCGGCAGGTATTCCGGGAAACCGGCGTCGTAGGAGCAGCCGTGCCACCAATGCCAGAAGACGCTCACCGGCAGGCCCAGTCTTTCGCGCAACGCCACCGCCGGTTCGAGCACGCCGGGCGACCGGCCGCGATTCCAGACCCACAAGGCCGTGTTGAGCGCCCAGTCTGATACCTGGCCCCGTGCCAGGCGGCTTTCCTTTGCCCAAACCTGGTTGGTTGCCCAGGCGCGGTAACGCTCTGCCGCGGTGAACCAGTTCCCGACGAAAGTCCCGAGCTGAACGGCGTAGGGCAGGCGCCAGGCCTGGGCCGAAGTGGGCAGCCGTTCGGGGAGGTGTACGACTTCACAGCCGAGGCGGTCTTTGCTGTCGCCAAAGAAAGCAAATGTTTTGTTGAACCCGTTGGTGTCGTCGCAGGCGCAATACAGCCCCGGCCCGTCCTGCTGGTAAAACGCCAGGCATTGCAGGGATAGAATTCCTGGATAGTCCCATTGATGCCGGCGTCCGCTTCCCTTCCCGCCGGCAAAGACTTCGCGGGGCGCGGCAGTTTGTTGTCCCATCCAGACCGGCACGGCCAGGCGCTCGTTGGCCTGGCGCGGGATGTTCACCACGCGCGGAAACCGGACCTGCGCGAGGCCCAGCTCGCCCAGACCGGTCACGGCCAGCTCCCAGCGGCTCATTGGCTGCCCGGGTTCGAGCCGCACCACCACCTCGACTCGCAGTTCCGGCGCCGCCGGAACCCCAAAACTCTTCCAGGTCAGGCGCAAGCCGGGCTGCTTGCCGTCAAGTGGTTGGGAGCAGAAAGAATGCGCGTCTGCCGGCGCCAGGACCTTGTTCGACGGCGCGAG
>CAZHEW010000635.1:0-1842 GCA_964531815.1 uncultured Verrucomicrobiota bacterium | reverse complement strand
AACATTGCCGGGTCGCTCGACTCGGTGGCATCGCCCACCTCCATGCCGTTGTAGAAAAGCGGCACGCCGTCGAGCGTCAGCATCAGGACTTGCGCCGCCAGGGCTCCGCGCAGGCCGTAGCGCGCCGTTGCCCGGGTCTCCGACTGGTTGTCGGTGAATCGCAAATGCAGGGCGCCCCGGGGAAACTGTTCCTGGGTGTGCTCCCACGATTGCCTCAGCATCTGGGCGGGAGATACGCTGTCCATGACGCTCTTGAGCCAGGAATACAGGTTCCAGGCGTAGTCCATGTCGAAGGCCTTGGTCAACAGGCCGGGCTTGGCGCCGGCGTCGGCAATGATGATGATCTGGGGGTTGATCTTCTCCAGCTCCGTCCGGGCGGCTTCCCAGAAGTCCACTGGCACCGTCCAGGCCACGTCGCAGCGGAAGCCGTCCAGGCTGAACTCCTTGAGCCAGTATTTCATCATGTCAATCATGCAGCGGCGCAGCTCGCTGTTCGCGTAATCCAGCCCCGCCACATCTGTCCAGGCGGGGTTGGGCGGAATGATGCGGCCCTGGGCATCTTTGAGGTAATACTCCGGATGTTCCATGAGCGCGCTGTCCCAGGCCGTCTGGCCGGCCACAATGTCTATGATGATCTTCATGTCGCGCTTGTGGACTTCCTGCACCAGCCGCTTGAAGTCGTTGGTGCTACCATAGGCTGGATTGATCGCATAGAAGTCGCGCACACAGTAGGGGCTCCCGAGCGAGCCTTTCTTGAGCTTCTCGCCGGTCGGATTGATCGGCATGAGCCAGACAATATCCACGCCCAGATCCTTCAATTCGTCCAATCGGGCGGTGATGCCATTAAAATCCCCGGTTGGGGAGAAGTTGCGGGTGAAGATCTCATACACCACCGCGCTTCGCAGCCAGGCCGGTGCTTTGCGCGGGCCGGGAGCGGAGGTTACCTGCGCGTCGCCGCGGTTGAGCGACAGCAAGCCGATGATGCACGCCACGGAGAGGCGGCACAGTCTTAACAGAAGGGCGTTCATGTTGGTTGCAGGTGGTTGAGGTTTCGTTTCGCAGGCAAGAATAAGCGGGCGGGAGAGTGTGGTCAACCCGCCAACGCGTTTCCGCTGAGCCCGGCAGCAGTCACATCACGGCCAGATTCCCCCATCCCTCCCGGAACAGCAGGAGCGCAAAAACGCCCAGCAGCAGGGCAAGAACGCGCATTGCCACCCGGTAAGGCCGACCGGCCAGCAGGTTGCGGGATCGGGCAGCCAGCAGGGCGACTGTCATCTTGGCGCCGACCAGCAGCAGATAGAAGCCGAAAAGAAAGATCAAAGCCGCCAGCCAGCTTTCCGCCAGGGCTTTCGCCAGGCTCGCCGCGCCCACAGTCAGCCAGAACAGCCACGGATGCGGGCTGAGCAGGTTGGTGAGAATTCCCTTAAACCACGATCTGGGCGACTCGGCAGAGGTGGCCGCCTCCTGACGCACCGCACGGAACGTCTCCCAAGCCAGGTACAGGATGAAGGCCCCCCCGGCAACCGAGACCAAGCCGAGCAGCGGGCGGAGTTGTGCCAACTTTGCCGCCAGCACGAGCGTCACGATGATGATTGGCGCGTCCGTGACCAGCGGGCTCAGGGCAATCTTGCAGCCCTCGCGCGGGCCGTGCCGCAGCGTCTGCGTCAGGACCAGCGCCAGCAGGGGGCCCGGAGCAAGACCGCACGAGACGCCAAGGAACGCCCCCGATGCCAAAGCCAGTATCATGCATTCTATGAAGGTGGTGCCAGAGGAGGGATTTGAACCCCCGACCAAAGGCTTATGAGTCCTCTGCTCTACCCCTGAGCTACTCTGGCAACAACT
>CAZHEW010000634.1:0-1844 GCA_964531815.1 uncultured Verrucomicrobiota bacterium | reverse complement strand
CGCCAAACCAGCGGAGGTTATACAGGAACCGGATGGCGTCGGAATAGGTCACTGGCTAAGAGGCTGAAGTGAGGGGAAAACGACGTTCACAGCCGGGGCTGCGGTGACTGCCGGGAGTGGTGGAGCGCCGCGGCGATGAAGCCTTTGAACAGCGGGTGCGGCTGGTGCGGCTTGCTCCGGAATTCCGGATGAAACTGGCTCCCGATATAGAACGGGTGATTGGGAAGTTCGATGATCTCCACCAGCTTGCCGTCGGGAGCATGCCCGCTGAAGCCAAAGCCCGCTTTCTCGAATCGCTCGCGATAGGCGTTGTTGAATTCGTAGCGATGGCGGTGGCGCTCCTTGACCACAAACGCCTCGTAGAGCTGCCCGGCTCTGGTCCCCACAACGAGCTGGCAGGCCTGCGCGCCAAGTCTCATTGTGCCGCCTTTCCTGGTCACTCTTTTCTGGGCATCGAGCATAGCAATGACGGGGTGGGGTGTGTTCGGTTCGAACTCGACGGAGTGTGCCCTGGCCAGCTTCAGGACGTTGCGCGCGAACTCAATCGTGGCGATCTGCATCCCCAAACACAGGCCGAGGTAGGGCACCTGATTCTCGCGGGCGTAACGGGCGGCCTGGATCTTGCCCTCGATGCCCCGCGAGCCAAAACCGCCGGGAACCAATATCCCAGCCAGGCCCTTGAGGTGTTTCTCCGGGCCGTCCCGCTCCAAGTCCTCGGCATCAACCCGCTGAATGTCCAGCCCGCAGTCGTTGGCAATCCCCCCATGACTGATGGCCTCGTAAACGGACTTGTAGGCATCCTGCAACTCGATGTATTTGCCCACGACCCCGATGCGGATCCGGTGCTGCGGGGCGATGAGCTTGCGGATGATATCCTGCCAGTGCGCCATGTTGGCCGGCGCCGCATCCAAATGCAGCAGGCGGCACACTAAATCATCCACCCGCTCGCGTTGGAGCATCAGCGGCACCTCGTAGATGGTGTGGTCCACGTCCCTCTCCTCCACCACTGCCTCGAACGGCACGTTGCAGAACAGGGAGATCTTGTGACGGACTTCCTTTTCGAGCGGCCGCTCGCAGCGGCAGACCACAACGTGGGGCGTAATGCCGATTTCCCGCAATTTGGCGACAGATTGCTGGGTGGGTTTGGTCTTCAGCTCGCCGGCGGCCTTGATGAACGGCACGAAGGTGACGTGGACGAAGATCGCGTTGTTGTATCCGACCTCCAGGGCGAACTCCCGGATGGCCTCGAGGAACGGCAGGCCCTCGATGTCACCGGTTGTGCCACCGATTTCGGTGATGATCACATCCGCCGCCGTCTGCTCCGCCAGCACGTGGATGCGCCTCTTGATTTCATCGGTAACATGCGGGATAACCTGGACGGTCTTGCCGAGGTATTTGCCCTCGCGCTCGTTACTGAGCACCGTCTGATACACCTGTCCGCTGGTCAGGTTATTGAGCCGGGTGAGTTGCACGCTGGTGAAACGCTCATAATGGCCGAGGTCGAGGTCTGTCTCCGCGCCGTCGTCCAGCACATAAACCTCGCCGTGCTGATAGGGGCTCATCGTGCCCGGGTCCACGTTGAGATAGGGGTCGAACTTCTGCAGCGCGACCTTCAACCCGCGGTTTTCCAGCAGCGTGCCTAGCGAGGCAGCCGTCAGGCCCTTGCCCAGGGAACTTACCACGCCGCCGGTGACAAAGATGTATTTCATTGCATGCGCCGAATCCGTTACACGGGTTTGAATTGGTGCTGCGGTTGGACAACCGCTCCCGGCTGTCTCAGATGCAAGTCAGTTCGGCCTCTGATCCGCCAGGATGCGTTCGACGCGCGCCACGTCTGCCGGCGC
>CAZHEW010000633.1:0-1854 GCA_964531815.1 uncultured Verrucomicrobiota bacterium | reverse complement strand
TCGGCCTGCGCCGCCGGGGTGCGCGCCATGCGCGCGGGCAGGCAGACGTTTTCCAGCGCGTCGAGTTCCGGCAGCAGGTAATAGGCCTGGAAGATGAACCCGATCTCCTTGCGGCGGAGCCGCGCCAGGTCCCGGCGCCCGAGCGTGGCGAGGTCACGTCCGGCCAGTTGGATTTCCCCCCGGCTGGGCGAGTCCAGGCCGCCCAGCAGATGGAGCAGGGTGCTCTTGCCCGCGCCGGACGCGCCCCGCATCGCGAGGAATTCGCCGCGCCGCAGCTCCAGATCCACCCCCCGCAGCACTTCCAGCGAGCGCTGGCCAAGCGTGTAGGTCTTGTGCAGGCCCCTGGCAGAGAGTAACACGTCACTCATAGCGCAAGGCCTCCACGGGTTTGAGCCGGCCAGCGCGCCAGGCTGGGATCACGCCGCCCAACATGCAGATGATCCAGGCGCTGCCGCAGATGAGCAGGATGTCGCGCGGGAAGATCAGCGCGGGCAGCTCGGTGAAGCCGTAAATCGAGGCGGGGAACAGCTCGAAGCCGGTCAGGCGGTTCATGAAGTGCAGGAACTCGTTGCGGTAGTGGAGGGCGAGCATGCCCAGGCCATAGCCGGCCAGATCGCCGATGGCGCCCACCAACGCGGCCTGGCTCAGGAAGATCAGGCTGACCTGCCCGTCGGTGGCGCCCAGCGCCTTGAGCATGCCGATCTCGCGCGTCTTCTGCACGACGAACGTGATCAGCGCGCTGAGGATGCACAGCGCCGCCACGATCATGATGAAGAACAGCAGGTAGAACATGACGTTCTTCTCGACGATCAGCGCATTGAGGAGGTTGGCGTTCTCCTGCATCCAACTGCGGAGCATGTAGTTGGGCCCGAGGACGGGCGCCAGCTCGAACTCGACCTCCGGCGCCCGGTAAGGGTCGTGCAGCATTACCATCAACCCGTGGACGCTGTTGTCCAGGTCGTACAAATCCTGGGCGTCCCGGAGCGAGGTGATCACCATGGACAGGTTGTATTCGAAGTAGCCGACGTCGAAGATGCCGCGCACCTCGTATTCCGGAAGCACGGGGGCGGGGCCGTTCTCCTTCCGGCTGCTTTCCCGCCATTTGGCCAGCACGCTGGAGGAGCCGATCTCGACAAGGTCGCCGACTTGCAGGTCCATGTTATGCGCGAACTCGCTCCCGATCAGCAGGCCGCGGTCGGTGAGATCGAACTTGCCCTCCACGATGCTGGCGGGCAGCACGCTCATGTTGGTCTCGGCCTGGGGAACGATGCCGCGCAGGTAAGGCGCGGCGACGCGGGGCTGGCCGGTGGCGGGCTCGGTCTGGACGAGCACGGGGCCCAAAACGAATGGGGCGACGGCCTTGACGTTGCGGTTGGAGGCCACCGTGCGGGCCGTGGCGGCATAATCCTTCAGCGTTTCCCCGCGGGGCATGATTTTGAGGTGGGTATTGAAGCCGAGAATCTTGTCGCGCAGTTGCTGGTCGAAGCCGCTCATGACGCTGATGACGATAATCAGCACCGCGACGCCCAGCGTGACCCCCAGCACGGAAATCAAAGTGATCACCGAGACGAAGGTTCGTTTGGGGCGCAGGTACCGCAGCGCCAGCAGCAACTCGAACGGCAACCGAGACATGTGGGCCCGAAGCTAGAGGCCCGGGCCGGGCATGTCAACGAGGCTAAAGCAAAACGCCGCGGTGGGGGCGGCAAGAAAAGCCTCGCGCAATCGCCCCGGCCCGCCCAACAATTGCGCGGATGAACCGGGAATTGAACGACGAGACGGCGCCGGCTGACGCGCCGTGGGCCGCCGTCTCGGACGCCGACCTTGATTTGCCCATCAAGGGCTTCAAGGGCACGC
>CAZHEW010000632.1:0-1856 GCA_964531815.1 uncultured Verrucomicrobiota bacterium | reverse complement strand
CCGGATGGCGGTGCTGTACCGCTCGCACTTTCACGCGCTGGAGCTGCAGCTCGAACTGACGCGGCAGAACATCCCCTTCAGCATTACCAGCGGCATCCGCTTTTTCGAGCAGGCGCATATCAAGGATGTGACGGCGTACTTGAAGCTGGTGGCTAATCCGCGCGACGAGCTTTCGTTCAAGCGCGTGGCACAGTTGCTGCCGGGCATCGGCGGCAAGGGCGCGGAGAAGCTGTGGCGGGCGTTCGCCGATGCGGGGTGCGGAGTGCGGGGTGCGGAGCCGAAGCAAGGGAAAGAACCTCCGCCGGAAGACCTCCAAACCCAGCATGCCGCCCTCGCTGCCGGCCTGCAGGCTTGCGCGGCATCCGTGTCGAAAAGGGCGGCCGTAGCGTGGGCGCAGTTCGTCGCCACCGTTGCGCAACTCGAGGCAGACGACATCCGGGACAACGCGTCCAGGATGATCGGGCTCGTCATTGAAGCCGGCTACGAAGATTACCTGGAAGACAACTACGCCAACTACGAATCACGGTTGGATGACCTGGAACAGTTGGCGGTCTTTGCGCGGCAGTTCCCTACCGTCGGTGATTTCCTGACCCAGCTTGCGCTGCTGACGAACCTGGAGGCCGAAGGCGAGCAGCCGGCTAGTGCGGATGAGGAGCGGCTGCGGCTCTCGACGATTCATCAGGCGAAAGGCCTGGAGTTCGATGTGGTGTTCGTCATCATGCTCTGCGACGGGCTGTTCCCTTCGTTGCGGTCGCTGGAGACGCCCGAGGGCGAAGAGGAGGAGCGCCGCCTGATGTATGTGGCCATCACGCGGGCGCGCAATGAGCTTTACCTGATCTGCCCGTTGATACGCGCCGGCTATGGCGGCAGCGGCGACATGCCCCAGCGACCATCGCGGTTCCTGAAGGAGATTCCGCGGGAGCTGGTCGAGGAGTGGAAGCTGCGGCCATTCAGTTCATACGGGTGAACGGGCAAAGGTCCGCCCGGCCCCTGAGCTGCCCATGCCACCAACCGGGACCCGGCTGGCGTCCTCTGACCTGGCACGGTCCCAGGCCGGGTCAGCGCCGGGCGCTCGGGAATGTGGCGGCGCGCGTTCTGGCCTCTCCCGAACGGGGAGGCGAAGTTGGCTTGCCGACGATTTGCACCAGCGTCTGCTGGAGAACCAGCGATTCCTCCAGGCCGCTGGAGACAAGGCGCAGGTTGCACTCGAACAGGAGGTCCATGGCGCGAACCAGTTCAGCCTGGCTGTAGCGCTTCACCTGGGGCAACGCCTTGTAAAGCACATACGGGTTGATGCTGCGCGGGTTGAACCGCTTGTCCTCGGGCAATTGGTCGGGCGGGACCTGCTCAAGCTGCGCCTTGAACCGGTCGTAATGCGTGTCCGGCTTCACCCAGCCTTCCCGGAGCAGTTCCTTGAGCAGGAGCATCGCGCGCACCTTGGAAATCAACCCATAGAGCAAGCCGATCTCCGACTTCTGCCAGTCCAACTTCACTTCCCACAACGCCTCATCGAGCCGGGCCAGCACACGGGGCAGATCGCGGTCGCCCAGCGCATCGCCCAGCGCGAACGCGCGGGCCATCTTGTTGCGCGTGCAGACGGCCGCCACATCCTCCAGCTCGATTTCCTTCCGGTCCCCCGCATAGAGGGCCACCTTCTCGACTTCGCTGTCGAGCAAGCCAGCATTGGGCCCGACGCGGCTGACCAGCTCGGCCAGGGCCTCGTCAGCAATCTCCTTCTGGCGCGCCCGGAGGGCTTTGCGGGCCCACACCTCCGCCTGGCCGGCCCAGTCGCGGTCGTCCACAGACCACCCGGCAAAGCTCTCGACCGCGCCAAGCTTGTCGAGGGTCTTGTAGAA
>CAZHEW010000631.1:0-1863 GCA_964531815.1 uncultured Verrucomicrobiota bacterium | reverse complement strand
GCTCGGAAATCAATCGGTTCACCTCTGCTTTTCCCAAGCTATAGGAACGGAGTGGCTTTCTTACGTTGTTTTCCCTGCTGGCTGTGCTGGTTACCCCCGTTCCGGGGGCTGAGACTTTCGACCTGGTCATCCGGCATGGCCGCGTGGTGGACGGCTCCGGCAACCCGGCTTTCTTCGCCGATGTCGCGGTGCGGAAAGGGCGCATCGCCGCTATCGGCCGCATTGACCGCCCGGGCTGGACCGAGATCAACGCCGCCGGGCTCATCGTCGCCCCCGGGTTCATAGATGTGCACACGCACGCCGATTCACTGGCCGCCATGTCCCGGGCGGAGAACTTCGTGCGCATGGGGGTGACGACGGTTGTCGCGGGCAACTGCGGCAGTTCCATGCTGGACGTCGCCCGGCTGTTCCGCGGCATCGAGCGCACCAACGCGGCCGTGAACCTGGCCACGTTCATCGGCCACAATGACGTCCGCGCGGAGGCAATGGGCGGCTCATTCGATCGCCCGCCCACGCCCCAGGAGCTGGCCCGGATGAAGGCGCTGGTCGAGCAGGCCATGAAAGACGGCGCCGTGGGGCTTTCGACCGGCCTCATCTACCAGCCCGGCGTATTCGCGCAGACCGACGAGATCGCTGAGTTGGCCAAGGTCCTTGCGCCCTACGACGGCATTTACGCCAGCCACATGCGGAATGAGAGCAACAAGATCTACCATGCCCTCGATGAGGTCTTCCGCATTGCGCGCGAGGCGGGCATTCGCGCCGAAGTGTCGCACCTCAAGCTGTCCGGGCCCAACGCCTGGGGTCAGGCCGATCGGGTGCTGGCCCATATCGAAAAGGCGCGCGCCGAGGGTTTGGATGTCACGCAAGACCAGTATGCCTATACCGCTTCGAGCACGGGCCTGAGCCAGCTGCTGCCGGAATGGGCGCTTGAAGGAGGCCGGACCGAGTTCCGCAAGCGCGTGGCCGACCCAGCGCTAAAAACCCGGCTGATCGCCGACATGAAACGCAGCCTGCGCGACAAGAGCCGGGACGACTACTCCTACGCCGTCATCGCCTCATGTAAACAGGACAGATCACTCGAAGGACTCAACCTCGCCGAAGCCGCCCGGGCCAAACGCGGCGCCGATTCGCTCGACGACCAGATCGAAACCCTGCTGGAGATTCAAGCCAACGGCGGCGCCAGCGGCGTTTTCCACAGCATGAATGAAGACGACCTCCAGACCTTCATGCGGCACCCGAACACCATGGTCGCCTCCGACAGCGGCCTGCGCAAACTCGGCGAAGGCATGCCCCACCCCCGCGGCTACGGCAACAACGCCCGCGTGCTGGCCCGCTACGTCCGCGAGCTCAAAGTGCTGCGCCTCGAGGACGCCATCCGCAAGATGACCAGCCTGCCCGCCAACACCTTCCGTCTCAAAGACCGCGGCCAACTGCGCCAGGGCAACTGGGCCGACATCGTCGTGTTCGACGCCGACAAGGTGCAGGATCAATCCGCCTACAAAGATCCGCACCATTACCCCGCCGGCATCCCCTATGTGGTCGTTAATGGCATCCCCGTGCTCATGAACGGCGAACACACCGGCGCCAAAGCCGGCCAGGCATTGCGGCGCACGCTTTAACCGCCACCGGTTCTTGATCCGCGCGAGGTTCACCAGTGCCGAAGGCCTTACCAGCATGAAACGGTCCGGCCGCAGCCTGGCCACGGCGGCGGCCAGGGGTTGATCGAGCAGGCAGGTCTGCCGACCAACGTGGAGGGTGACGCCCTGGTCGGCGGCTTCCAGCCAGTCAATGTCCGCCATCCGCAGCAAGCGCAGCCTCGGAACTCCTGACTCGTTGGAAGGGACGTGAGTCTAATTCCCCCCC
>CAZHEW010000630.1:0-1865 GCA_964531815.1 uncultured Verrucomicrobiota bacterium | reverse complement strand
GGCCCCGGCAACGAAGTCTATGCCCACGCGCCGAACGAGGCGTGCCCCGTGCAGCACCTGAGTGCTGCCGCGGCGTTCTACGCCGCACTGGTGGCCCGGTTGAACGGGAAAGCATGATCCCCTTTCTTTACCACTGCACCACGTGCGGCAAGCCGTATAAGCGCGACGAGGTCCGCTACCTCTGCCCCGCCTGCGCCAGGGATTACCGGCCGGGCATCCCGCTTCTCGGAGTGCTTGCCGTCACATTCGACTACGCCGCCATCAAGCGGCGCTTTCGCAAACAGCGCCCGGATTGGAGCCTCTTCTCCGCTGTCGAGCCGAAACACTACCCGCCCTACGCCGCCGGCCACACGCCCTTCTTCCCCGTCGCCGCGCTGGGCCAGACGTTTGGTTTCGACAATGTCTGGCTGAAGAACGACGGCCTCAATCCAAGCGCCTCATTGAAAGACCGGGCCTCGTTTCTCGTGGTGGCTGAAGCCAACCGCCTCAAAGAGCCCTCCATTGTCACCGCCTCGACCGGCAATGCCGCCAGCGCCCTGGCTGCCGTCTGCGCTGCCGCAGGCAAGCAGGCGATCATCCTGGTGCCCGAAAGCGCGCCCCGGGCCAAACTCGCGCAGATGATCCTCTATGGCGCGCGGGTCATTCCTGTGCGGGGCTCATACGACGATGCGTTCCGGCTGTCTCTCGGGTACACCGCGCACAAAAACGGGCTCAACCGCAACACGGCTTATCATCCGCTGACCATTGAGGGGAAGAAGACCGTTGGGCTGGAAATCTGCGAGCAGAACCGGTTCAAAACGCCAGATGCGATCCTCGTGCCGGTCGGCGACGGGGTGATCATCAGCGGGGTTTACAAGGCCTTCTATGACCTGAAAGCTGCCGGCGTGATTGCCAAACTGCCGCGCCTGGTGTGTGTGCAAGCCGAGCGCTCCGCGGCGATCCATCATTACATGCGCAGCGGGAAGTATCAAAACGCCCGCCGGCCCAACACGATTGCCGACTCGATTTCCGTCTCCATCCCTTCGAACGCGCACATGGCCCGACAGGCGGTCCTGGAGAGCCGGGGATTCTCGATTACCGTGTCGGATCAGGAAATCCTGGCGGGCCAGCGAATGTTGGCGGAGAAAACCGGCATATTTGCGGAGCCGGCGGCAGCGGCGACAGTGGCCGCTTTGCGAAAGCTGCGAGGCTCCGGCTTGCTGGGCCGCAAAGAGCACGTCGTGCTCCTCATCACCGGCCACGGCCTCAAGGACGTTGACGCCGCGATGAAGGATATCCGCATCCCCGCTTCGATTGAGGCCAGGGGGGAAGCGTTGGACTCCGTGTCCGCTCGGGCCCCATAATCCAGGCGAGCTGCCCGCCTTGCGCGCCGGATGGGCACGCGATACACCCCCGGAACCCACACCGTAGCATGCAATGTGCCCCGGAGGCTCTTACGCGACTTCCCGGACCACGCCGAGCCTGCCGATGAGCACGTAAACCAGCAGCAGCGCCAGCGGGTAAAGAACCGCGCAGGCGATGAAGACCGGCGTGAAGCCGTAGGCGTCCACCACGTGGCCCGTGCTCAGCATCGCGAGCGCCCCCACCCAGGAGCCCAGCGCGCCGCCAAGACCGGTGACGGTGGCGATGGCGCTTTTCGGAAAGACCTCCGCCGGCAGCGTGATGTTGCTCCAGCCACCATGGCAGAATGTCATCCCCGCCACGAGCAGGAGCGCCACCGTCGGCTGGGAAATCTGTGTCACCGCGAACAGACAGGCCAGCAGCGCAGCGGTCATGAAGATCATCGTGGTCTTGCGCGCCTTGTCCAGCGACCAGCCCAGGCCGATGAGGGTTCGCGGGATGATGCCACCGCAAAGGTTGCCCAG
>CAZHEW010000629.1:0-1868 GCA_964531815.1 uncultured Verrucomicrobiota bacterium | reverse complement strand
TTGTCAATCTTGCCGGTTTGTTCGCCGGCGGTGACCATGCGCACGATCATGCTGGGGAACACCGGATGCTTGGCGAGGGCGTTGGCAATGCTCTCCCCCTCCTCGATATCCCCGGCCGCTGTCTTGATGGCCTTCTCCATGACCACATTGCCCACCGTCTGGGCGACAATCTGGAGCACTTCCAGAATGGGCACGCCGCTGCGGATCAGCGAAGCCAGCGTGCGGGTAAACCGCGCCAGACAAATCTTGTGCGCAAGGCTTCCAAACAGCGGCAGCTTGATGCGCCGCGAATCCCAAATCCACCGGCCCGTCGGGGTCTTGATAAAATACAGCCAGCCGTAAACCGCGGCCCCTCCAGCCAGCGCCACCAGGACCAGGTAATGCTTCACGAAGTTGCTAATATTGATCAAGTACTGTGTCGGCGCGGGCAAGGCGGCGTTAAAGCTTCTGAAGATCTCCCCGAACACCGGCACCACTTTCACCAGGAGGAAGATCGTTATCAGGATCGCGACGACCGTCACGACCGCCGGGTACATCATTGCCGATCTGACCTTCTTGCGCAGCCGGGCGGTATTCTCCAGGTAGGTCGCCAGCCGGGCGAGAATCTCCGCCAGCAAGCCGCCCTTTTCACCCGCCGCGACCATGCACACATAAAGCCTGTTGAAGGCCTTGGGATGCTTCTTCAAGGCATCGGAGAAACTGTCACCGCCTTCCACGCGCGCGCACACGTCGTGAATCACGTCCCGCATCACTTTGTTGGTCGTCTGCTCCGCCAGCGCCTGCAGGGACTGCACCATCGCCAGGCCTGCATCAATCATCGTGGCCAGTTGGCGGGTGAAAATTACCAGGTCCCCAAGGGCGACCCGGCCGCCGCTGGTCCGGCCCTGTTTGCCCACCCGCTCCTGGATTGAGACCACCAGCATGTTTCGGTTCAGCAGCGCCACAATCGCCGCCTGCTCCGTCGCCGCCTCGACCGAACTGCGTATTTCCCGGCCGGAAGCGGTTTCCCGCGCTACATAGACAAAGGAAGCCATAATATGGGTCTGTTCAGTCCTAACCGTCCCTGGCCTCAACCGGCCAGGACGATTAATGTCAATTTGCCATACATCCGATAATGCCCCTTCTCCAGCAGCCTTTGTTCCAAATGGGCGGAAGCGGCCAAATACCGCGGCCACATCCGGAGCCTGGGATTGGTTTTGCCCTTCGATTCCTGGTCCTGCTGCCCGCCGGCGCTCCCCCGGGGGCCTTGGCCCAGGTCCTCCGGCCTGCTTTCCTTCCTCTATTCCCACGGCCTCGCTCGGCGTTTCACAGGTTTTCCGTGCCGGGGAAGGAGGAGGCGGTGGCTTGACGGCCTTGACTGCCCCAAATTGGCACAACTCCCCCCCAATTCCGGACAAGGCCGAGTGGGGAAAAATGCCGAAAATAGTTATTGTCAAAGGGGAGGTGATACCCTACTTATGGATGGAAATGCACCGGTTTTGGTGCGAGGGCAAACCGGTTTTGCCCTCAGAAATGCATAGTCATAGTTATACAACAAACAGACGATCAACATCGGAGGAACGAATGAAGTATAATAAATGGACAGTAGCTTTGGCCGCCCTCGGGGTGGTCAGCTTGGCATCCGCTGCCAGAGCCGAGGAAAGTTTAAGCCCGGTACAAACCGCGCTGGCTTCCACGACCATCAGCGGATACGTGGACACCTCAGCACAGTGGAACTTTGGCTCAGGTAATAATTACCTGCCGCCTTACAGGTTCGGCGGTACTGACAAGGCTGATGGCTTCAACCTGAATGTTATCCAGTTGCGAATCGAAAAGCCGCTGGACGAGCAGGACTGGGCTGCCGGCTATCGCGCCGACCTGTGGTTCGG
>CAZHEW010000628.1:0-1870 GCA_964531815.1 uncultured Verrucomicrobiota bacterium | reverse complement strand
GTGAGCTCGAACCTGGATGAGTTCTTCGAGGTGCGAGTGGCGAGCCTCAAGCAGCAGATCGAGAGCGAGGTCGTGGAGCGCTCGATGGACGGTTTGACGGCCAGCGAGACGTTTCGGGCTGTCGTCAAGCGGGTGCGGCGGATGGTGGAGGAGCAATATGCCTGCTGGCGCAATGAACTGGTCCCGGCACTGGCGGCCAACGGCATTCGCCTGCTGGAGTTGGCGGATCTGGAGGCGGCTGACCGGGCGTGGGTGGAGCAGTACTACGATACGCAGGTCCGGCCGGTGCTGACGCCACTGGCGATTGACCCGGCCCACCCGTTTCCCCAGTTGCTCAACAAGTCGCTCAACCTGATTGTGCGGCTGGAGATGGCTCGGAACCGGGAGGTGCATAAGCACATGGCGGTGGTGCAGATCCCGCGCATCCTCCCGCGCATCACCAAGCTGCCACGCACGGATGGGCGTCAGGACTATGTTTATCTGGATCGGCTGATTGGGCATTACCTGGCGGACCTCTTTCCGGGCACAAAGCTGCTCGGCTATTGGCCGTTCCGCGTCACGCGGAACAGCGAGCTTTACATAGACGAGGAGGAGACGGCCAACGTGCTCAAGGCCGTCGAGAACGAGTTGCACAACCGCCGCAAGGGAGATGCCGTGCGGCTGGAAATAGATGCCCAATGCCCACCGGTAATCCGAGAAACGCTGCTCAAGACCCTGCGCCTGACCGCGGACGATCTTTATTTGATTGACGGGCCGCTAAGCCCGACGCGGCTGATGGCGCTGGCCGAAGGGGATCATTCCCCCGAGCTGCGCGACCCGCCGTTTGTGGCGCCGGTGGCGGCGGGGTTGCGCCAGCAGACAGAGCTGTTCGCGGCCATCCGCGAGCGAGACATCCTGGTGCATCATCCGTACGAGAGCTTCGACAGCGTGGTGGAGTTCCTGCAGCAGGCGGCATCGGACCCCGATGTGC
Organism: uncultured Verrucomicrobiota bacterium; assembly: GCA_964531815.1. Classification (GTDB taxonomy): domain Bacteria; phylum Verrucomicrobiota; class Verrucomicrobiia; order Limisphaerales; family UBA8199; genus UBA8199. The sequence goes on along the minus strand of CAZHEW010000628.1, from coordinate 900 downwards.
TGGCCATCAAGCAGACTCTTTACCGCACGGGCGGGGATCCGCGCATTATCGGCGCGCTGGAGAGCGCCGTCCGCAACGGCAAGCAGGTCACGGCGGTGGTGGAATTGCGCGCCCGTTTTGACGAGGCCAACAACATCCTCTGGGCGCGGCAACTCGAGGAGGCCGGGGTGCACGTGGTGTATGGCCTGGTCGGCTACAAGATCCACGCAAAGAGCTGCCTGGTGGTGCGTCGCGAAGGCCACAATATCCGGCGTTACGTGCACCTGGCCACGGGCAACTATAATCCGACCACGGCGAAGATTTACACCGACCTCGGCCTGTTCACCTGCCGTCCGGACTTTGGCGAAGACGCCACCAACTTCTTCAACCTGCTGACAGGCATCTGCCAGTTCCAGGGGTTGCGCAGGCTGGTGGCCGCGCCGTTCGACCTGCATGACCGCCTCCTGACGCTGGTCGAGCGGGAGGCGCGCAACGCCCGGCAGGGCCTGCCGGCGCGCATTATCCTGAAGATCAACTCGCTTGCTGAACGCCGGGTGATCGAGGCCCTGTATCGGGCGTCCGGGGCGGGAGTGAAGGTTGACCTGATCGTGCGCGGCATCTGCTGCCTGCGCCCGCAGTTGGAGGGCGTCAGCGAGAATATCACCGTGCGGAGCATCGTGGGCCGTTTCCTGGAGCATAGTCGCGTCTTCTACTTCGAGAACGCCTGCCAGCCGCAGGTGTTCATCAGCAGCGCTGATTGGCTGCCGCGCAATTTCTTCCGGCGCATCGAACTGGCCATTCCCGTGGAGGACGGCGTGCTGCGCGAGCGGCTGATCAGCGAGGTGCTGGCGGTGTCCCTCGCAGACAATGCCCAAGCCCGCGTGCTGCGAGCCGACGGTTCATATCAGCGCGCCGTGGCCG
>CAZHEW010000627.1:0-1882 GCA_964531815.1 uncultured Verrucomicrobiota bacterium | reverse complement strand
GGCATCGCGGCTGGCGCCCGGCTGGGCGGCGGCGGGAGTGAAGCTGTGCAGGAAATCGGTCAGCAGGAAGACAATCGAACGCCGGTGCAGGACGCGATTCAGGAAGGCGAGCGCGCCGGGGATATTGGTGCTGCGATGCCTGGGCTCGAAGTGGAGCATTTCGCGGATGAGGCGCAGGATGTGGCGGCGCCCTTTGCGGGGAGGCAGGTAGAGCTCCACCTGGTCGGTGAACAGCAGCAAGGCCACCTTGTCGCTGCTGCGCGTGGCCGAGATGGCCAGCGTGCCGGCGATCTCGGCGGCAAACTGTCGTTTGGTGCGGCGCACGGATCCGAACGCCGAGGAGCCCGAGACATCCACGGCCAGCACCATCGCCAGCTCGCGCTCCTCGCGGTAGCGCTTCACGAATGGCCGCCCCATGCGGTAGGTGACATTCCAGTCAATGTCGCGGACCTCGTCGCCGGGGATATACTCGCGCAACTCCTCGAAGTCCATGCCGCGGCCCTTGAAGTGGCTGAGATAGGCGCCCACCATCGTGTCGTTGACGAGGCGGTTGGTGCGCACCTCGACGCGGCGGACGTTTTCGAGCAACTCAGAGATGGTCACGGCACCGGCACCGCGTTGAAGATCTTCTTGATGATGGCATCGGTCGTCACGGCCTGCGCCTCGGCTTCGTAGGTGAGGATGATCCGATGCCGCAGCACATCAGGGCCGATGCTCTTGACATCTTCCGGGGTCACGTAGGCCCGGCCTTGGAGCAGCGCCCAGGCTTTCGCGGCCAGCGTCAGGTAAATGGTGGCCCGCGGCGAAGCGCCGAACTGGATGAAGTGCTTGAGGTCGAGCTGGTACTGCTCCGGCCTGCGCGTCGCAAACACCAGGTGCACCACGTAATCCCGCACCTTTTCGTCCACGTGAATCTGGTCCACCAGCTTGCGGGTCTGGAGAATCTCCTCCAGCGGGATAACCGGCTGGACCTGGGTTTCGGGGGCGGTGAAGGCCATGCGGTCGAGAATCTTCCTTTCCTCGGCGAACGACGGGTAATCCAGCAACACCTTGAACATGAAGCGGTCCACCTGCGCTTCCGGCAGCGGGTAAGTGCCCTCCTGATCAATCGGGTTCTCGGTGGCCAGCACCAGAAACGGCGAGGGCAGCGGCATCGTTTCCCCGCCCAGGGTCACCTGCCGCTCCTGCATGGTCTCCAACAAAGCCGATTGCACCTTGGCGGGGGCGCGGTTGATCTCGTCAGCGAGGACGAAATTGGCGAAGACCGGGCCTTTGGTGGCCCGATACTTGCCGTCGTGCGGATTGTAGATCAGGGTGCCGATGATGTCCGCGGGCAGCAGGTCGGGCGTGAACTGGATGCGATGGAACGTGGCGTGGATGGCGGAAGCCAGGGTGCGGACGCACATGGTCTTGGCCAGGCCGGGCACGCCTTCGAGCAGGACGTGGCCGTTGGCCAGCAAGCCGACCAGCAACCGGTCCACCAGTTGCTCCTGGCCGACAATGACGCGCGCGATTTCCGCGCGCAACCGGCCAATCCAGCCGGTGACGGCCTGCACCTGGTCGTTCAAAGGTGTGTTCATCATTCAACCACTCTAGGCGAGCGTGCGCGCTGACTCAAGTTCTCTGCGCGCGGCTGGCCAGGGGTGCATCAAGCTCGGAACGGACCACGCCTTCACGGGGAAACGTGATGTATTGGACGATCCGTCGAGCGCTGCGCCATCCCGGCAGGGAGAAGCTATACGGAAGTCGCCGGGGGAAAGGGGGCGGCGACCTCCGGGGCTGCGCGCGCTCGCTGTTATCCACCCCGGCAGGGGGAATGGCGCTTACATAGTGTCCGGCGTTAAACGCGAAACGGCGCTCTGGCGTTGCATTTGATGAGTTT
>CAZHEW010000626.1:0-1886 GCA_964531815.1 uncultured Verrucomicrobiota bacterium | reverse complement strand
GCGGGGAGTTGGACGACGTTGAAGTTCAACCTGCCGCAGGAGCCGGCGACGGGATTTACGGGCAACGGGATATTGGAATCCACGACGGGCAAGGGCGTGATGGAGGCGCTGGCGCTGGTGGCGGCTGGGGGCGCTGGGGTTTACCATGTGTATTTGGACAACTTTGTGCAGGTGCAGAACGCGGCGCTGACCTACAATTTGGAGCCTGGGGCGCCGAGTGGGGCGACGATTGATGCGAACACGGGGGTGTTTTCGTGGACGCCGGCGGCGGGGCAGGGGCCTGGGACCTACACGATCACGGTGCGGGTGACGGATGCCGGCTCCCCGAGCCTGAGTGCCACGAAGAGCTTTGTGGTGACGGTGCAAGCGGCGCCGGTGATAACGGCGCAGCCGCAGGATCAGAACGTGTTCCCGGGTGGGAGCGCGACCTTCACGGTGACGGCGACGGGGACAGCGCCGCTGACGTATCAGTGGCGGAAGGATGGGGGGGTGGTTTCGGGGGCGACGGGCAGCAGCTATACGCTGGCCAACGCCCAGTCGTCGGACTCGGGCCGTTACCAGGTTGTGGTGGCCAATGCGCTGGGCTCGGCGACCAGCGCGGTAGCGATGCTGATGGTGTCGGACGTGGCGTCGCCGCCGTCGTTTGTGGCGCAGCCGCAGAGTTTGACGCGCAACCAGGGGGCGAGCGCGACCTTTAATGTGACGGTGGCGGGTTCATGGCCGTTGTCGTATCAATGGTATTTGAACGGGAGTGCGATCTCCGGCGCGACGCAGAGCAGCTATACGGACGCGAATGTGCAGCCCGGGGACGCGGGCAGTTACACGGTGGTCGCGACGAACGACTTTGGCAGCGCGAGCAGCGATGCGGCAGTCCTGACTGTTATTGTGGCGCCGACGATTACGATGCAACCGGTGAGCCAGACCGTGACACAGGGCAACAGCGTGACCTTTACCGCGGCGGCCACTGGCACCGCGCCGCTGTCATTCCAATGGCAGAAGGGGGGCGCGCCGATCAGCGGGGCGACCGGGACGAGCTACAGTTTGAGCAACGTGCAGTCGGCCAGCGCGGGGACCTACACGGTGGTGGTGAGCAACGGGGCAGGCAGCGTGACGAGCGGCAACGCGGTATTGACGGTGTATGTGGCGCCGGCAATAACGACGCAGCCGGTGGGCCAGACAGTGGCGCCGGGTGCGAGCGTGACCTTTAGCGTGACGGCGACGGGCAACCCTGCGCCGACGTATCAGTGGCGGCGCAATGGGGTGAACATCAGTGGAGCGACTGGCAGCAGTTACACCAAGAGCAACGTCCAGTCGGCGGATGTGGGGCTTTATTCGGTGGTAGTGAACAACCTGCTGGGCAGCGTGACCAGCGCGGAGGCGTCATTGAAGCTGACGGGTGCGGTTGCCTTCCAGGACACCTTTGGGGCGTGCAATATGGCGCAATGGACGACGGCTGTGGGTTCGTTTACGGAACTGGTGTCCTCGTCGGAGCAGAGCCACAGCAGCAGTTGCAGCGCCAAGCAGGACAACACGAGCGACTACATGTATCACAACTTCGGGAGCTACAGCGGGCATGCCAAGCTGAGCTTTTACTGGTATGACGACAACGCCAGCATCAAGTCGTTTATTGAGATTCGCTGCTACTCGGGAGGATCGTATCCGGGGAGTCTGACCCAGGTGCTGGCGCTGGGGAAGTACAACAATACGACGGCGCCGGGCGAGACTTGGAACAGCAAGGCGTACCAACTGCGGGTGCTCTACCCGTCGGCGACTATGGGCTGGATGAACTGCGCGACCAACGCCTCTGGTGGCGTGCGCGCCGCCGGCTGGCACAAGTTCACGATTGAGCGGCTGGCGGACGGCACGACGGTGAATTTCACGGTGGA
>CAZHEW010000625.1:0-1920 GCA_964531815.1 uncultured Verrucomicrobiota bacterium | reverse complement strand
TTTGATGCCACGGGGAATGTCGCGGCCATCGAAGCCGCCATCTGGGACCTGGTTCAGCCGCTCCTCAAGCGCGAATTGAAAGCAAAGCCATGATCAAGGACACAATAGGCAAGATCGAGGCCCGGATTCAGGGCGCCGAGACCATCAACGACGACCGCCGGCAGGAACTCTTGCAGTTGCTCGGCACGCTAAAGGCCGAGGTCACGGAACTGTCCAAGACCCACGGCGAGCAGGCCCAAAGCATTGCCGGGTTCACAGAGGTTTCCGCCCATGAAGCCACGCGCGCGAAGCAGAACCGCGAATTGCTCCAACTCTCGCTCGACGGCCTCGGGTCCTCGGTCCGGGAGTTTGAAGGGTCCCACCCTCGCCTCGTCCAGATTGTCAACGCGATCAGCAACACCCTTTCCAATCTCGGCATCTAAGGGTATTGGGCCGCCTTTCCGAGCTGAGCCTGTTGCGCAGAGTTTTCTTGCCACCGCCGCTCCGAACTAATTGTATTGTTGCATGACTGACTCCATTACTCGCCGTCGTTTCCTGAAGCAAACCTCCGCTCTCGCCGCGGGCCTGAGCGCTTTCGGCGGGGCGGCCTCGCTGCGCGCTGCGGGGAGTCCCAACGAGAAGGTCGTGGTCGCCATTGTCGGCTGCAACGGCCGCGGCATGGCGCACATCGCCGGGTACCTCGCCCTGCCCAACGCCGAGATCGGGTATGTTTGCGACGTGGACAGCCGCGCCGTCGAGAAAGGCATCGCCGCTGTTGCCAGGAAGCAGCAGAAGAAGCCCCAGGGCGTCAAAGACTTCCGCACCATCCTGGACCGCTCCGACCTGGACGCCATCTCCATCGCCACGCCTGAGCACTGGCAGGCGCCGGCCACCATCCTGGCCTGCGCGGCTGGGAAGCATGTCTATGTCGAGAAGCCCGGCAGTCACAACCTCCTCGAAGGCGAGCTGATGGTCGCCGCGGCGCGCAAGTACAAGCGCGTTGTGCAGATGGGCAACCAGCGCCGCAGTTGGCCCTGGGTGATCGAGTCCATCGAGGCGCTGCGCGCGGGCGAGCTGGGCAAGCTCTTCTTCGCCCGCGGGTGGTACACCGCCCATCGCGCCTCGATCGGCCGGGGCAAGCCGGCTCCGGTCCCCGAGTGGCTCGATTACTCCCTGTGGCAGGGTCCGGCCCCCGAGCAGCCTTACCGGGATAACATCCTCCATTACAACTGGCATTGGTTCTGGAACTGGGGCACCGGCGAGAGCGGCAACAACGGCGTCCACATGCTCGATCTCGCTCGCCTGGGGTTGCAGGTGGACCTGCCCAAACGCATCACCTGTGGCGGCGCCCGTTACTTCTACCAGGACGACTGGGAAACGCCCGACACGATGAGCGCCACCTTCGATTTCGGCGACAAGGGCGTCGCCTGGGAGTGCCAGAGCTGCGCCCCGCGCGGCTTCGAAGGCGCAACGGTCGGGGTTAACTTCTACGGCGAGAAAGGCTGCATGGCCGTGGCCGGGAACAACACCATCATCTACGACCTCAATAACAAGGTGATTCGCGAGATCAAGAGCAAACGCGAGGGTCTGTTCGACTTCGACGCCGTCCACTTCGCCAACTTCCTGGACGGCATTCGTGAGGGCAAGCCGCTGAAATCCGAGATCGAGGATGGGCAGAAAAGCACGGCCCTTTGCCACCTGGCCAATATCGCCTGGCGCACCGGGCACACCCTCAACTTCGATCCAAAGAGGGGGAAGATCATCGGAGACGGTGCCGCCTCGGCGTTGACCAGCCGGGCCTACCGCCCGGGCTGGAAACCGAAATTCTGATGCGTGGGGCGCGAAGCGTGCCGGGCGGCGCTTCAGGGGAACCGCGCTTTATCCTTGTACGGTTCCAGTTTGGCAATGGCCGCCATGATTTCATCGGCGACCTGCTGGTAG
>CAZHEW010000624.1:0-1921 GCA_964531815.1 uncultured Verrucomicrobiota bacterium | reverse complement strand
TCGATCGCCTCGTCCTCCTCCAGCACCCGTTCCAGAATCCGTTGCCGGCGCCACATAGTCGAAGGACTTCACGCCGCGGCGCGCGCGCATGAGAAAAACGCCTGCCCACACAGGCGCTTGCACGCTCTTGAAGACTTCAAAACGACTTCACAACCTGCTCCCGCGCAGTTCACCTGCCGAAAAGCGGAGCGGCGGCAGGCTGCCGGCTTGCGCGGTTTGATGCCAAGCGCATCCCGCCATGCTGAACCGGGGGAGCAACCAACTGAGGGTTATGGGGCTGGAGGCTCTGGCACCCCGGCCGGGGGTGCATGAATCTGTGCGCGTCCTCGTTCCGGTGGTCGGCCCCTTTCTCCCCGGCCGACCACCGGCTACCGTCTGTCAACCCTGCCGGGTTGGTCGGGCCAGGGGATCGCTGGCTACGGTTTGTCAACCCGTCCGGATTGATGGTGCCAAGGGCTTCTGCCCCCCCCAACCCGAAGGGTTGGCAGAGGGGGGTGTGGCGTTCGGGGTCGAGGGGGAACGACCACCGGTTAGTCGGCGTCTTCCTCCGCCGCTTCGGGCCGCTCACAATCATCCGGCCGGCCGGCGCTCCTGCGCCGCCAGCGGCCGCCCTTGACCGCCGTCTCCATTTCCGCCAACGCGGCCGCATACGATCGCAGCCGCTCCAGGCTCAGCCCGAAGGCCCGCTCAATCGCCGCCGCCCGCGCCGAGATCAACGACTCGGCGCACCCGCACCGCGCCGCCGCCGCCCGCTGCGACAATCCCCCCAGCACCAGCAGCCGGAACACGGCGGGCAGCGGCGCCTTCCGCTGCTTCGGCCCGCTCTCCAAACGCTGCAACAGCAGAAACACCCGCTCCGCCTCGCCCTTGCTCACCTCGGCCCCCGGTCCCGCCGCCGCGCCCTCGATGCGCGCCCGCATCGCATCCACCTTTTGCTCGATCCGCCGCAGCGCCGCCGGCACCCCGCCGCCCCCGCCGGGTTCCGCCCCCGCGCCGCCGGGTTCGCTGCCGCCGCCCGGCTCAGCGGCCACGCCCCGCAGGAAACGGTCAGCAGCCGCCCGCTGCTCCGGCGTCGCCGCGAGATACCGCGCCAGCGCATCCGTTGGAATCGTCCCCGTCAAAGGTCCACGCCCCCGTCAGGCCCGTGTCCTGGCCGTTCAATTCGCCCCTCGCCATATCCGCCGCTCATGCATCAGCCGCACCTTGATGAAGCACTTCAGCGTTCGCTCCCATTTCGCGGCGGCCTGTGCCACCTCCGGCGAGCGGCTCCGCCTGGCCCTGCGCACCATCCGCGCCAGGCCCCGGAGAAACCTCCGCTCCCCCGCAGGCGCCGCCGTCCACCACTTCGGCAATGCCGGCGCGGCCGCCGCCGCCCCGCTTTGTCCTGTTGCCATCCGACCGTTCGGTTTTGATTTAATACTGTTCATATGTCCAGTAACATATCAGACCGGGTCGGACAGATACGGGGGTAGGCTCGAGGATTCCGGAAAAAGTTATTCACACCCCGACTCCGTACCATTGCGGAGTGCGGAGTGCGGAGTGCGGAATGCGGAAAGTGCTCAACGCTGCCCTCGCCAAGGCCTCCGGCCGCGCCGGCCGGCGGTGGGAGCCGCAGGTCTTGCAAGGCGAGGTCGTCTTCAACGTCCAGGCGCCCCTGCGCGAACCGCTCCTGGCGGTGCCCGATTATCTCGGCTGGGCCGTCCAACGCGTCTTTGAAAAGGGCCAGACCCGCTATTACGATTATCTCCGGGAAAGAATCCGTCTGGTAGTGGACCTCTATGACTCCGCCAAATACCCCGACAACCAGAACTACTACGACCACCACCGCAACCCCTTGACCGCCCAAAATAAGCTCGGCCCACCATTCACCTAAGCGGGATACCCCGCGACGCCATGAAGACGACTTTCAGTGATAGCAGGC
>CAZHEW010000623.1:0-1924 GCA_964531815.1 uncultured Verrucomicrobiota bacterium | reverse complement strand
AGCCAGGTGTGACCTTGATGGGGGCCGGGCAGGCTGCATGGGAAGAGGCCCGGTCATGGAAGCGGGCCTGCAAGGCATACCGAATTCCTGCATGCCAGACAGGCGGACAGGAATCTCGGCGCCCCGCCGGCTCCATGCATGCGCCCTGGGCAGGAACTTACCGGAAGCGCCCTTTCGCCGGCCGGCGGACTCCGCCGGTCAAGGTTTGTCAGGGTTCCCGGTATGGCCGCCCGGCGCGGTAAAGCTCGAGGCGCGAGTGAATCTCTTCCGCTATCTTCGGCATTCCGATGCTCCGCGCTATTCCTTCGGCCTTCGCAGCTGTGTTTATGGCCTCAGCGAACCGTCCCGCTTCGGCGTAAGCCGCCGCCAGCGTGTCGAGGGCTGCCACCGCGTCCGACACAGGGCTGCCTTTCCGAGCCGACAGCCTGGCGGCCCGCTCGGCAGACAACACCGCTTCGGCGCCGTTGCGAAAGGCCTGGTCCGGACAGGTTGCCCGAAGCCAGGCCAGGTTGTTCAGCGCTTTGGCATAGTCGGGCTTGATCCTGATCGCCTCGTGATAATGGAAAAGCGCGTGCCCCGGCTCGCCTTTGAGTGCTCTGTAAAGTCCAAGGCTGTAGTGAGCCTCGGCGTGGTCGGGTTTGATCCGCAGAACTTCGGAGAAATGAGCGCTGGCGGCGTCCAGCCGCCGGCGGTTTGCCAGGTCGTAACCCAGGCAATAATGAGCCTGGTAGTTGTCCGAGGTAACGGCGAGCGCGCGTTGGAACAGGCTTTCGGTTGTTCTCCAATAGCGCACTTGCCAGCAGGTCGTCGCCGCACAGCCAACGATGCCCGCGGCGACGGCAAGGGTCCTCACGGTCCTGCCCCAGCGCCACCGGGTGATAAGCTCCGCCGCCCCCCACACCAGAACAATGAACAGTCCAATCAAGGGCAGGTAAGTGTAACGATCTGCCATGGCGTGGCGGCCCACCTGGACCAACCCGCTCACCGGAAGCAGCATCCCCGCATACCAGAGCCATCCGACGGCCAGGTAAGGCCGACAGCGGAGCTGCCAGAGGGCCGCCAGCGAGATTCCTCCCAGCACGAGAACCGCCCCCAGAACAACCGCCATCGGCCATGTATGAGGATACGGGTAGAACGCCGCCAGGTCGCCTGGCCAGAACACCCGCCGCATATACTGAAAGTATGACATGAGGGCATTGATCAGGCGCAAAGTCATGGGATACTGGTCCAATTGACCCAGGTTACCCCGGCTGGATTGAATCCAATAAGCCAGGCCGCTGGAGGCAAAACTCAGCGCGAAAAAGGGCGCCTTCTCCCAAACCAGCCGCCAGAAGGTTGAGGGGTGAGGCTTGAGGGTTGAGAGGTGTAGCCGCTGCAGAGGCCAATGGTCGAGGAGCAGCAGCACAAACGGCAGGGTCACCACCATCGGCTTGCTCATCAGGCCCAGGGCGAAGAAGAAGAGAGCCAGAAGATAGTAGATGGGAGATGGAAGGTGGGAGTTGGGAGCGGCGGCTTTCGACCTTCTGCTTTCTGCTTTCTGTTTTCTGCTTTCTGACTCCCGGCTTTGGACTGCCGCGTAGCGCGCGTAGGCCCAAAGCGCCAGCAGAAAGAAGAAGGCGCTCAGCACATCCTTGCGCTCAGCCACCCACGCCACGGATTCGACGTGCAGCGGGTGCAGGCCGAAGAGCGCGGCCACCAGCCAACTCCGCCAGAACGTTCCGGTCATCCGGCGGAACACCACGAAGACCAGCAGGGTATTGGCCAGGTGAAACAAGATGCTGGTCAGATGATGGCCCCCGGGTTTCAAGCCCCAACAGGAGCAATCGAACAGGTGCGAGAGCCAGGTCAGCGGATGCCAGAACTCGGCTTCGGAGGTGGTGAACGCCCAGACGACATTCGGCCAGGTCAGTCCGGCCTGCACGCG
>CAZHEW010000622.1:0-1937 GCA_964531815.1 uncultured Verrucomicrobiota bacterium | reverse complement strand
CCCGCATCCTGCTGCGCGAGGCGGGAGAGACAGTGGAGCAACGGCAGCTTTAGCCAACTGCTTGAGCCACCAGCCCTTCGATCTCAGCGATCAGGTTGGGCAAGTTCGGACGGCTGAAGCTCATTCCCGGCGCCGGCACCCGATGGTTCTTCCGCAACAGTTCGTAGTCCTCGAGGGTGCGGAGTGGCTGGCTCATGCCAGAACGCGCAGCAACCCCACCAGGCTGGGGCCTCGCGCCTGAAGCCGGCTGATTTCATCGCGGTATTCCGCTTGGCGCGCCAGCCAGGTGCGATACACGCTGGCCCATTCGGTGAAATCCAGGACCCAGGCTTCGTTCTCCGGTTCTTCGCCCCGGGCATAAGCGGCGAAGAAGACTTCGGATCGAACGCCGTACTTGCGCTCGAAGGCAAGCAGGTCTTCCTCCAGCGCGTGGATGTCTGCCAGCAGTGCTTGAGCGTTCATAAGCCAACACCAACCTACCTCAGAATTAGGCTCTTTGGAAGTGTTTCTTTCAAGCCGGCGCTCCGCCCCTTCATACATACGCCCTGGCCCGCATCCTGCCGCGCGGTTTAGGACTTGCCTCGTATTCGTTAGACGTCGAACATGAGCCCGGCAGCAATGCCAGGGTTATGAGCGAATTCAAGTTCTCCTGTCCGCACTGTGAGCAGCATCTACAATGTGATGCGCAGTTCTCCGGGCGGCAAATTCAATGTCCTCACTGCAATGTGCTCATCCGCATTCCGCCCGCGCCAGGCAAGACGGCGGATTTCAAGGCGGAGTCGGGGATAACGTGGGCGACGTTCGTTCCGGCGGGCAAAGTGCCGCCGCCCGCCAAGCCTTCTTCGGGCGGCCAGTAAGTTGGCGAGGATGAATCTCGTGGGAGAGGCGTCCACAATGGCAAAGCCTGGCGGGCGGTTAGCGGCGGGCGGCAGCCCGGGGAGGGCGGTTTGTCGCCGCGCCGGGCCGGCTGGAGAGACCTGAAGCGGCATCCGCACATGAACGACATTACCCAGGTAATCGAGGCAGCCCGGCAAGGGGACGCGCAGGCGGCGACGCAGTTGCTGCCGCTGCTTTATACAGAACTGCGGCGGCTGGCCGCGGCGAGGATGGCGAGAGAGCGGCCGGGGCAGACATTGCAGCCCACCGCGCTGGTCCACGAGGCGTGGTTGCGCGTCAGCGGCCCGGGCCACACGAATTACCAGAACCGCGCGCACTTCTTCGCCGCCGCCGCCGAGGCGATGCGGCGCATCCTGATTGACAACGCCCGCCGCAAACAGGCTTTGCGCCACGGCGGCGGCCAGGCGCGGGTGGACCTTGAGGACGCCGACATCGCTGCGCCAGCCAGCGACGAGCAGTTGCTGGCCGTCCACGAAGCCCTGGATAAGCTCGCCGCTGAGGACCCCGCGAGAGCGGAGTTGGTGAAACTGCGCTTCTTTGTGGGCTTGTCGGCCGAGGAGGCGGCGGAGGTGCTCGGGGTCTCCGTTCCCACCGTCAAGCGTCACTGGGCCTACGCCAAGGCGTGGCTGTACCGGCGAATGAAGGATCATTAGCGCTGGAATGGGCATACATATGCGGGCCAGGACCTGCCCGGCAGCAAGGAGTCGCCCGCGCCCGGGATGCTATCATGCCTATGTCCCACCTCCGTAGTCTCTAACCCGAAAGCTAAAGCAACAGGGCAACAGGCCTTTTGAGGCAACCGGGACACTTCCGAACTTCGCTCGGGTAGCAGTTACTTTTGGGGCGCGGCGGGCAGATTGCGGGGCCCGCGGCGTGTGGGCTGCGGGGTTTACTTGGCCGCCCGGTGCGGTAAGAATAGGCGCCACGTATGAGAATCTCGCTTGCTTCCATAGGATTGAGCCTGCTGCTCGCGCCCTGGCACGGTCAGGCCGCCCCGGCGCCCGCCGACACCAACTTCTTCCCCATCATGGCCTGGAACT
>CAZHEW010000621.1:0-1945 GCA_964531815.1 uncultured Verrucomicrobiota bacterium | reverse complement strand
CCGTCCCGCACGGCGGCGTCCGGGCAGGTCGCCAGGAGCCAGGCGAGGTTGTTCAGCGCTGCAGGTTCGTCGGGCTTGAGCTTCAGCACCTGGCGATACTCGGCCGCGGCATCCCGGTAATGCCTCGTTTCCCTCAGCAGGGAAGCCAACTCCAGGCGCATTCCCGGGTCGGACCGCAGCCGCAGCGCCTCCCGCAGTTGATCAATCGCATCCGCCGGCTTCCCCTGCTCTGCCAGGACTGAGGCGTAGGCCTTGCGGATATCAGCGTCCCTGGGTTTAAGTTGCAGGGCCTGCTGGAACTGAGCATCCGCCTCGGCAAACTTGCCCTGCAAAGATAGCAGCCGCCCGAGGTTGGAATGCGCCTGTGCATTCTCCGGCCTCACGGCCAGGGACGCCTCCAAATGCGCCCGTGCCTGGTCATACTCCTGCCGCTCGGCCAGAATCCAACCGAGGTTGGCATGGGCGCACCATGCGGCGGGGTTCTTCGCCACGGTATCCCGCCACAGCGCCTCTTCGCTCGCGAAGACTCGCGCGCGCTGCATCGCCAGCACTGCGAGCCCGACCACCAATGCGCCGCCGCCCCACCACAACGCCTGCCCCCGCAGCCGCAACAGACAGTGGCTCAAACCGCCCGCCGCCAACGCTGCCAAAGCGACAAGCGGCAGATAGACAAAATGGTCCGACACCCGGGACATGGTCAGGAAGAACATGTCGAAGAAGCCCAGCACCGGAAACAGCATCACCGTAAAGCAGCCCAGGCCGAAAAACACGTGCCGGGCCCACGTCCGCCGGCCCATCCAGCACGCGCCCAGGACACCGCACCACAGCAGCAGGGGCAGGTAGGACAGCGCCGCCCCGGCCTCGATGCGCCAGCGGGGGTAGATCATGCTCAGGTCGAGCGGGAGCAGCGCCTTGCCGAGGTAAAACCAGAGCGCCAAGCCGGCTCCGGCCAACCGGCCCCAGAAACCCTCGGCCTGGACCACCACCCCGCCCATAGCTCCCTGCGTCTGAAGCCAGATGCTTCTGAGCCCAAACACGAGCGCCAGGACGAAGAACGGGCTCACGCGCAGCCAATCCCGCCCCGTAACGCACCCCCGTTGCCACCAGGCGCAGGCCAGCAGCACCACCGGCAGCATGACCGTCGAGGTCTTGCTCAGGAGGGCCAGCAAAAAGGCCGCCAGCGACAGCCAATACCAGGGGCAAGTCGGAGATTTGGAATCCGGGGGCTGACGGTCAGAATCGTGGCGCAGATACCACAGGAGGCTCAGCAGGTACAATGGGAGGGAGATCGTGTTCTTCAACTCGGAGATCCAGGCCACAGAGGTAACGCAGACCGGATGAACAGCGAAGATCATCGCCGCGAACCACGGAGCCGGTATTCGCAACAGAGTCAGCACCCGCAACAGGAGACCCGCACCGAGAGCATGGAGCAGGACATTGACGACATGGTAGCCGAGCGGGTGGTCGCCCCACGCCAGCCACTCCAACCAGAAGGCCACGTAGCTGAGCGGGAAATCCGTGCGGAGCCAGACGGAGCCCAGGCCCAGCTCGCCCGTGACCAGCGGGTTCCGATGCACCACGAGGAAGTCATCCCACAGGAACTGGCCGCGCAGCGCGGGCCAATAAACGCCGAACACGGCCAGCAGCAGAATCGCCGCGCCGCCGAGCACCCGGGGCCAGGCTATCTTGGGCCCATCCGGGGGCATCAGAGCTTCCGTTGATTCGGGCGCGCTCGACCCGCGGTCCTGGTTCATCGCTTCTCAGGGCTTAGGACTTCCAAGCACCCACACATAGACACAGATGAACACAAATGACGCCCCGGCTCAAGCCCTCAGACCCACTTGGTTTTCCGTGTCTTTTGCTTGCAGATTCCTGCAGAGGTGCTAGATTAGACTATGGTTGAACCTAGAGTAATGAATTCGATTCGCGAGAATCTCCCTCTTGG
>CAZHEW010000620.1:0-1949 GCA_964531815.1 uncultured Verrucomicrobiota bacterium | reverse complement strand
TGCGCGCCCAGGCGCTGGCATTGCGTGCTTGCCCGTATGCCAATGCCATCTGGCAGGACGATCGGGTGGTGCCGGTCCCGGGCTGCGACGTCGGCCTGGTGGTCGGGTTGGACAACGGTTTGGTGATTCCGATTGTTCGGGAAGCCCACGCGGGCGGACTGGCCGCATTGGCGCGGCAACGCGCTTCGCTGGCCGAAGCCGCCCGCGCCGGGAACCTCACCGCCGAGGCGATGCGGGGCGGCGCGACGAGCCTTTCCAACCTGGGGAATAGCGATGTGGACGAGTTTGCCGCGGTAATCGCTCCGCCGCAAAGCAGCATGCTGGCCGTGGGCCGCGCGGCGCCGCGTCCGTTCGTCGTTGACGGCCAGCTTGTCGTTTGCACCACCCTGAAGCTTTGCCTGTCCGTGGACCACCGGGTGATGGACGGCGGACCGGCGGCGAAATACCTTGGGCGGATCATGGAGTTGCTGGAGCACCCGGCAGAGTTGACGCGAGAGTGAACGAATCGAAATACTGACCCGCGAGTTTATGACACAGCGCGCCGCCGCCATAACGACGAAGGCTTGCTCCTGGCAACAGCATTACTGACACATGAAAACACACAAATGCAATCGCTTCCTCCTCGCGCTGGCTTGCACGGCCTGCTGGGCTTCCCTGGGCTGGGCCGTGGCGCCGAGTGAATTCGAGCTTGGCGAAGCCGCCAAATGGGCCGCGGCCAGGTTCAAGGGGGTCGTGGAGGCGGCCAAGCCCGGCCCCGGCCTTTACGTCCTTGCCAACAACGATCCGGTCCAGTTGAACTCCCGCGGGGGCAAGCCAATGCGCATCTCGGACAAGGTGTTCACGCGCGGCTTGTATTGCCATGCCCAGAGCAGAGTCCTGGTGCGTCTGCCGGGCGAAGGCGCCGAGTTGAGGGCGATCGTCGGCGTGGACAGCAACGAGCAGACGATCGGCGGGCGGGGCAGCGTGCATTTCGCCGTGCAGGCGGGGGGACGCGAGCGGTTCAAGTCCCCGCTGTTGCGCGAGGGGGCGGCAGGCGCGGTGGTAAAGGTGGCGCTGGACGGCGCCCGGGAGTTTGCCCTGTTGGTGGAGGACGGGGGCGACGGCATCGCTTGTGACCAGGCGGACTGGGCCGAGGCGCGCGTGAAGCTCAAAGACGGGCGCGAGTTGTGGCTGGCGGAACTGCCGCTGATCGAGGGGGGCGCGCGCGCCGCTGAGCACTGAGCCGCCCTTCGCTTTCACCTATGGCGGCAAGCATTCAACCGACCTGCTCCCGCAGTGGAAGGCAGAACGGTCCAGCCGCGAACTGGACGCGGCGCGGGTCGAACACACGCTCACCTATCGGGACGGGGCGGCCGGTCTCCAGGTGCGGTGCGTGGCGGTCGAGTATCGCGAGTTCCCGACGGTCGAATGGACCGTCTTCTTCAAGAACCTGGGCCAGGCGGAGACGCCGGTGCTTGCGGATGTCCAAGCCCTCGATCTGAAGCTGCAACGGCCCGGCCAGGGTGAGTTCGTGCTGCACCATTTCACCGGCAGCCCTTGCCGCGCGGACGACTATAAGCCATTTGAGACTGCGCTTAAGCCGGGCACCTCCAAGCGCATCACGGCGGCTGGCGGCCGGCCCAGCAACAGCGATTTGCCTTACTTCAATCTCGAATGGCCCGGCGAAGGATTGATTGTGGTGGTCGGTTGGCCGGGCCAATGGGCCGCGCAGTTCACGCGCGACCAGGCGGCCGGCCTGCGGGTTGTCGCGGGCCAGGAAGAGACGCGGCTCAAACTGCGTCCGGGCGAGGAGATACGCACCCCGCTGATGGTGCTTCAGTTCTGGCGCGGGGACTGGATCCGCGCGCAGAATCTCTGGCGGCGCTGGATGCTGGCGCACAATCTGCCGCGTCCCGGCGGCCAGCTTCCGCCGGTGCAGATGGCTGCCTGCAGTTCCCACCAGTTCGGCG
>CAZHEW010000619.1:0-1950 GCA_964531815.1 uncultured Verrucomicrobiota bacterium | reverse complement strand
CGCGGCGAAGTCGCAAACGGTGCCGCACCGGAAGCTGCGCGGGTTGTGATCTGCCCCCGCCAGGCGAGCCGTCCCGGGAGAATCCTTTTTCCGGGAGCATGCGGCGCTAGATTCCGTCTATACCAATATGAAGCCATATTACGCATTTCTTCTGTCCCCGATGCTCTGCCTCTCAATCATCACCGGCTACTCCGCCGAAACCAACTGCGCTGCCGCCAAGCCCGGGAAATCCCGGGTCGCCGCCGAAGCTCCCGCGCCCGGGAAAGAACTTGAGAAGGAAATGCTGGGAGTCACTTTGGTCGCGGATAAGAGCCTGGACCACATTGGCCATTTCAGGACGCTCGGGATGAGCCGGGGCTTCGGCAGCGACCAGCCACTCTGCGACTTCATTGCCACCGAGAAGTGGGTGAGCAAACGGGGGGCTTTGATCAAGGCCGGCGAGAGAATCAAGATCGGCAAGGCCACAGTCGTGGAGGCCACCGACGGGTTTGGGAACACAGGCACCAAGTTGATCCTGGCCAGCACCGAACCCCAGGAGGGCCTTGTCTTCTACTGCTACGCGTTCAATTCCGACGAGAAAGCCTACTGGGCAATAGACAAGAAGAAAATCAAGATGGCGTTGTCAGGGTATTTCCGCATCGAAGAGTAAACCTGCCGAGTCGCCGGCGATCTGCGGTCACCACGCCCCCAACACCTTCCCCCTTTCCTCCGCCGCGTGCGCGCTTTGCCCCCATGGACCACCCCCTCACCCGCCTTCTCCGAAACCGGACCAACCTGTCTCCTCGAGCCTTCGCCGGGAATGTTTCCTGGCATTCGCTCTAAACGCTGCCCGTAGGGTCCACGGATGCCGCAGAGTCAATCTCTTCGGTGTTTGACAAAACATCCGGATGCACCAAAGCCGCGTAAACACGGTACGAAAGCCAGCTCAACACCATGAGAACCAGCAGGCCCACGCCATGCCGGGAAGCCGAGCCATGCACCACCTTGGCCACGCCTGCGGACATGCCGGCGAACACCAATGTCTGAATGAAACCTTGAAGGGACGACGCGAGCCCCCGTCGCGTTGGGAGCAAGTCCAGCGCCTGGATGGTGGCTATGGGCGCGACCAGGGCGAACCCGAATGTGTACACGGGCAGGGCAAGGATTGCCCAGGGAAGCCGCATAAGCCACAGGCTGATCGCCATGTTCAACAACGCGCCACCTGCCATCAAAAAGAAACCGGCTGCCACCAATCTTTGAGCCTTAACGCGATTGGCGAGTTTTGCGCTCAAAGCCGAGCCGGCAATCAGGCCGGAGACCATCGGCACGAACACCCACCCAAACTGCGTTCCAGACAGCTTCAGGATGTTCAACACCACGTCCGGGGCGGTAGCCACGTAGAGCAAGAACCCGCCTCCGCCCAGCCCAAGAGAAAGACAGATCATCAGAAATCCCGGGTTACAGACAGCTTGCGCGTAGGATCGGAGCAGCTTGCCGGCATGCAAAGAATGCCGCGACTCTCTAGCCAGCGTTTCAGGCAACCCCAAAAAACAAAGCGCCCACAAAGCCGCCCCCATGATCGCAAGAAAAATGAACGGGCCGCGCCATCCAAACCACAGGTGTATCCACCCGCCGGCAATAGGGGCGGCTATTGGACCGATGCCGCTTACGACCGTGACCTGGGCCATCGCTCCGTGAGCCTCGGCCCCGCTGAACGAATCGCGGATTATGGCGCGGCCGACTATCATCCCGGCTCCGGCAGCCAGCCCCTGAACCACTCGCAAGGCCAAAAGCATCCAATACTGATCAACCAATCCGCACAACCCGGCGCTGACGGTATAAACTACCAGGGCTGTTGCGATTACCGGACGCCGCCCGAAGCTGTCGGACAAGGCCCCATGGAAGAGATTCATCCCGGCCAGCGCCATCAGATAAAAACTCAGCGTCTGCTGAACGCGCAGCTCCGTGATC
>CAZHEW010000618.1:0-1957 GCA_964531815.1 uncultured Verrucomicrobiota bacterium | reverse complement strand
AACGGCGTGCGCGTCCTGACTTACCTGGCCAACCTGATTCGCGCCGGTGATCGGGCCACCTCCTATTCGATGGTGACCGCAGCCGATGGCCCGCTGGCGCCGCCAGGCATGCGCGACGACGAGGTGCTCGTCAACCAGTGGCTCGCCGAGGACCTGCAAGTCAAGCCGGGCGATGCCGTCGCGCTGAGCTACTACGTTGCGGATTCCGGCAGCCGGTTGGTCGAGCGCACGAACTGGTTTCGCGTGCGCCAGGTCGTGCCGCTTAAAGGCATCTACGCCGACCGGACGCTCATGCCCGAATTCCCCGGACTGGCCAAAGCGGAGAGCACGCATGATTGGGACGCGGGGTTCCCGCTGGTGTATCCGATTCGGGCCAAGGACGAGGCGTACTGGAAGGCATATCGCGGCACACCCAAGGCCTTTGTGACCCTGGCCGCGGGCCGGGCGATGTGGGCCAATCGGTTCGGAACGCTCACAGCCATTCGGTATCAAGTGCCGACCAATACCTTCGCCAGCACCTGCCGCGAGGCGGTGTATCGCAACCTGCTGGCCAACTTGCGGCCGGAGGATGTCGGGCTGCGCTTCGAGGCTGTCCGCCGGCAGGCGCTCGACGCGGCCTCGCACGGACAGGACTTCGGCCAACTGTTCCTCGGCTTCAGCTTGTTTGTGGTCGTGGCGGCCTTGCTGCTGATGGCTCTGCTCTTCCAGTTCGGCCTGGAACAACGGGCGTCCGAGGTGGGCATGTTGCTGGCGGTCGGCTGGAGGCCCGGGCAAGTGCGGCGGCTGTTGGTAATGGAGGGGGCGGCGCTGGCGCTGGTGGGCGGCGGGTTTGGCGCGCTCGGGGGGCTCCTCTATGCCAAGGCGATGCTGTGGGGCCTCGCCACCGTGTGGCGCGGCGCGATTGGCGGCGCAGAGCTTCGGTTCCATGCCGGAGCGACCAGCCTGATCGCTGGTCTCTGCGCCAGCACAATCGTAGCAGCGCTGACGATTTGGCTCACGCTGCGGCAGCAGGCGCGGCAGCCGGCCCCCGCCCTGCTGGCAGGGGAAGCCCGCAGTCCCAGGGCCGAAGGCCGAAGCCGTGGAATGTGGATAGCCTTGACGTGTTTTGCGGCGGCAGCCGCGCTCATGGGGTGGGCGCTGGCCAGCGGCCGGAATACTGACCCGGGCGTGTTCTTCGGCGCGGGCAGCTTGTTGCTGGTGGCGGCTCTGGGGGCAGCGGGGGCGGGGCTGGGACGATTGGCGCAAGAGGCCGGGGCGGCGCGCCTGACTCTCCGCGGCCTGGGGGTGCGCGGGTGCGCGCGCCGCCGGAAACGAAGCCTGGCGAGCATCGCCCTGCTGGCCTGCGGGTCGTTTGTGATTCTCGCCGTCGGGGTATTCCGGCTCGATGCCCGTCGCGACGCCGCCCGGCGAGATTCCGGCACCGGCGGGTTCGCCTTGATCGGCGAATCCACGATGCCCATCGTGCAGGATTTGAACGCCAAAGCCGGCCGTGAATTCTATGGTTTGGATAATGGGCAGCTTGCCGGCGCAAGCGTGGTTCCGTTGCGCGTGCGCGACGGCGATGCGGCCAGTTGCCTCAATCTGAACCGCGCCCAAAGGCCGCGTCTCCTGGGCGTGAAGCCCGATCTACTGGCTGGCCGGTTCACTTTTGCCAAGGTCGCCGGGGGGCTGGATCGCCGCCAGGGCTGGAGAATCCTCACCACGGCCAGCAATTGGCTTGAAACGGCTCTGGCCGGCCAATCCGCACTCCGCGCTCCCGACGCCGCACTCCCTGCCGAGGTTCCGGCCATCGGCGATGCCAACTCGATCCAATGGGCGCTGGGCAAGAAGATCGGGGACACGATTGACTACACCGACGAGCTGGGGCGCGCGTTCAAGCTGCGGTTGGTGGGCGCGGTGGCAAACTCGATCCTGCAAGGGAGCCTGCTGATTGACGAAGCCGAGTTCACCCGGCGTT
>CAZHEW010000617.1:0-1968 GCA_964531815.1 uncultured Verrucomicrobiota bacterium | reverse complement strand
GGGGCGAAAAGCGTTAAAGGATGGGGGTCATGTCCACAGTCGCAGAACAACTTCGCCAGAGCCGGGAGGCCAGAAACCTCACGGTGCAGCAGGTGGCGGAAATAACCAAGGTGCGGGCCGACCATATCCGGGCGGTGGAAGAGGGTAATTACGAGGTGTTTTCCGCGCTGGTTTATATCCGCGGCTTTGTGCGCACCTATGCGGGCCTGCTCAAGCTGGATGTGCCCCAGGTCATGGCGGCCCTGGACACGGAGCTGGGGCGCACGGCCAAATTCGCCGAGCCCCCGCCGCTGACTGAGCATACGTGCGGCCCGGCCGATTTCATCATGCTGCAGCTTTCGCGGGTGGCCTGGCAGAAATGGTTGATCGCCCTGGGCGCCGTCGCCGTCCTTGTGGCGGTGCTCTGGTGCTGGGTCACTTGGCGCGGCCATGATCCGCTGAAGGGGGTTAAGCCGGGGGTGTATCAGTTTGCGCCGGCGACCTCGGGGGATACTTTGCCGCTGCCCGCGCCGGCGCCGCGCCGCTAGCCCAAGTGCAGCGGTCAGAGCTGTGTTCTGGCCGCCCAGGCCAGCAGCACGACCGCATTGACATAAACGGCCGCAAGCACGTCGTCAATTGTCACGCCCCAACCGCCGGGCAACGACTGGCTCTGGCGCACCGGCCAGGGTTTGAGGACATCGAAGAAGCGGAACGCAACAAAGACCGCCAGCGTCATGAGCCAGTTGCGCGCGGAGAAGAACGTCGAAAGCGCGGGCAGCGCCCCGGTGTCCGAGGATTGGACCGCCACCCAGCCAAGGAAGCAAAGGGGCATTGCGACAATCTCATCCAGGACGACACACCCGGGGTCTGTCCGCCCGAGGGCCTGTTCGGCGGCGCCGCAGAGCCAGACGGAGAGGGCAATGGCGGCGAGGTTGCCCGCGATGAAGAGCCAAAGGTGTCCTGTCAGGAGCAGCAACCCGAACCAGAGCAGGCCCAGCAGCGAGCCGAAGGTGCCTGGCGCCAGGGGAATGCGCCCGATGCCGAAGCCTTGAGCGATCCAGAGCTTCACAGGTCCTGGAGGTAGATGGCGCGGTTGCGCCAGAGGTACAGCCAGCCGGAAAGGAAGGTCAGCGTCACGGCGGTCCATTTGGCCAACTCGGTGAACCATTCCGCCCACGGGGTCTGGCCGGGCCACTGGAAGCCGAAAACAGCCCGGCCCACAGCGCCCCATTCCGGATAGCTGGCCAGGACAAAGATGGAGATGATGGCGACGATCTGCGCGACGGTCTTGTGTTTGCCGCAGCCCTCCGCCGCCAGCACCACGTTCCTGGCGGCGGCCAGCAGGCGCAACCCCGTGATGGCCAGTTCGCGGGCGACAATGATGACCACCATCCACGCCGGCATCCAGCCCAGCCCGACAAAGGCGATGAAGGCGGAGCAGACCATGATCTTGTCGGCGAGCGGATCCATCAGGATGCCGAAGTTGGTAATGAGCTTGCGGCGCCGGGCGATCTGGCCGTCGAGAAGATCGCTGAGCGCGGCGGCGACGAAAAGCGAGAGGGCAATCGTGCAGTGAAACTTGATCCCTGAGTACATCACGGCCAGGAAGGCGATGGTGAGAATGAAGCGGGAGATGGTCAGCTTGTTGGGCAGGTTCATTCCATTGCGGCCCGGCGGCGGGCTGAAGGTGGCGTAGTCATTCTGGTTGCGCTGTCTATGTAATCCCTCCCGCGCCGCTTGCCAATCCGCAATTGCGGGGGGCGGATATTCCTGTCGGCCAGGCGGATTGCGGGCAGGAGGGGCCGGAATGTCCGCGCTGCTGTTGTGCACACGCGCCGCCGCGGCCTTGACACGCGGAGGAGTTGGGCGCGACCGACGGCTCGGGACGACATCAGCGCGATTACTATGTTCGCCACGATAAGCCCAAACGGCTGTTTGTGCGGGAGTTGGTCCGTAAGGCTCGCAGGAGCCTGCAAGCCGAGCACCTCA
>CAZHEW010000616.1:0-1969 GCA_964531815.1 uncultured Verrucomicrobiota bacterium | reverse complement strand
GGGCTGTCACAAGGCCCAACCACTCACGCAAGAGGTACTTCTGCAACACCCTGTTGACAGGGTGTTGCAGAACTCGCGCGAAGTGCGCGGCTGTGCTAGCATGAGCTTACTAACAGGAGGACGCTCATGCCGTTCAGAGCCTACCAGCGGGAGCAGGATTGGCTGCTGCCGCCATCGCTCGGTGAGTTGATCCCGCCGGATCATCCGGTACGCTTTGTGGCCGAGTTTGTCGACGCGTTGGATTGGGCTGCGGTCGGCATCACGGTGCAGGCGGAGCCCTTGGGTGCGCCAGCTTATGCCCCACAGGTGTTGTTGGCCGTCTGGCTGTACGGTTTCATGACGCGTCTGCGTTCGTCGCGGCGGCTGGAGCGGGCCTGCCGTGAGCATCTGCCACTGATGTGGCTGACTGGACTGCAGCGGCCCGATCACAGCACCCTGGCGCGTTTCTACCAAGCAAACCGTCAGGCCATGCGGGCCTTGTTCAAGGCCACGGTCACGCTGGCGGTCGAAGCGGATCTGGTCGAGTTTGCCTTCCAGGCCGTGGATGGCACCCGGCTGGCGGCGGCGGGACGCAGCCTGCACAGCCGGGAGCAACTTACGCAGCTTCTGAGCGCCGTGGAAGCCGAGCTGGCTGCGCTGGAAGCCAGCCTGGACCACGAAACGCCGCCCGACGCGCCAGCCCCGAGCCCGCGGGCCCGTCTGGGTCGCGAAACGGTGCGGCAACACCTGCAGGCCGCCTTGGCCGAGTTGACCCAGCGTGCCGCCCAGCCTGGCGGGCGCCAGGACGTGGATGCGGCGAGCGCCAGCGATCCCGAGGCGCGGTTGATCAAGGCCCCCCGCGGCTATGTGGTGGGCTACAATGCCCAGGCCGTGGTGGACGGCCAGGCGCAGATCGTGGTGGCCGCCGATGTCTGCGCCTGTTGCTCCGACAGCGAGCAGTTGCTGCCGATGCTGGCCGAGGTGCAGGCCATGACCGGTCGCGCAGCCGAAGTGGTGGCGGCCGATAGTGGCTACTTTGCGATGGACGACATCTTGGAGGCGCAAGCTGGCGGGCCGGATGTGTTCGTGTCGCAGCGCGTGCCCAAGCACGCCGCGGAGGCCACCAGCACGACGCAGACCTATCGCAAGGCGGACTTCGTCTACGACCCGCAGACCGACACCTATCGCTGCCCGGCTGGGCAGGCATTGGTGTTTGAGCATGAGACGCACGTTGAGCATGGCAAGCCGTGTGCGGGGCGAACTTACCGTTGCCACCACTGTGCGGACTGCCCTGCCTATACCAGTGCAGCATGTACCAAGAGTGCGAAAGGACGCACGGTTAAGCGTTACGCCCATGACGCCGACCTGCCCGCGTACCTGGAGAAGTTGCGCAGCGCGCGCGGCCGCGAGATGCGGCACCGGCGACTCCACGTGGTTGAGCCCGTGTTTGCCAGTATCAAGGAACGGCTGGGCATGCTGCGCTTCCTGTTGCGCGGGTTGGTCAACGCCAAGGCTGAATGGCACTTGACCTGCACCGTCCACAACCTGCTCAAGCTCTGGCGACACTGGTGGCGGCCAGGTCGCCAGTTGATGTCCGCTTGAGCGCAAGGGGTCAGGATGGAATAACCCGGCCCAGATAGGTTTACGACCGCCTCCGCCAGCAGCACGGCCCGCAATTGGGCCGCGAACTAAGCCGACGGCGGCTGACTGCCGGTGGCCTGAGCGCACTTGGGCTGTCACAAGGCCCAACCACTCACGCAAGAGGTACTTCTGCAACACCCTGTTCATGGGGCGCCGCTCTGTAGCCCGGACGTTGACGTCCGGACGATGATTCGGTCGCAAGATGATCACGGTTAAGTAACAACCGCCGCGGCCACACGAAAGGCGGACGACGATGGTTGCACAACTCTCCCGATGGCTGCACCGCGTGTCGCGCGGCTGGGTGACGCTGGCCGCGGCCATCCTTTTCCTGGTGTTCACGCCGCTGGTG
>CAZHEW010000615.1:0-1977 GCA_964531815.1 uncultured Verrucomicrobiota bacterium | reverse complement strand
TAGTCCCCTTCCAGCAATTGGCGTGGCACGAGCTGCCGTGTGGCGCTCGCGCCGTTGCTGAACGGCGGAGTGAAGATGAGGATGCGCGCCGGGAAGCCGCCCGGGAACTCGTCAATCACCCACAGCTCGCCCGTTTCGGGGTTCACGCGCGCAAGCGTCGGCGCACACATCCGATTCAACGGCGCGTTGGTCGGGGCGCTTGCCAACTGGCAGGCGGGTTCCACGTTTGTGAAGCCAGCCTGGCCCAGTACAAGGTTTGCTGCCGCCGAGCCGGGTGGAAAACGCAGCACGCGATAGTTGAACGTGTCGGCCGCCCACAGATTCGTCCCCGCATCCACGGACACGCCGCGCGCGGAAACATGGTCAAAGCCGCCGTAGCTCAGGTGCAGGGAACTGGCGTTGGGCTGATTGACGCCCCGCTCCAGGTTGATGCTGTTTTTGAGGAAGTTGGTTTGACCCCACACAAAGTCCGCGATCGTGTCGCCTTTACCGTCGGATTTGTCCGCGCTGAACGGCGCGCGATAAAGCAACACGCGGTTGTTGTAGAAATCCGGCACGTAAAGATTGCCGCCGGCGTCCACATCGAAATTCACTCGCATCCACTGTTCAGCCACATTGGGACCGGCCGGATAGGCGGTGAGACACAAATTCGAGGACGTTGTGGGGCCGTAGTAACCCAGATTCCCATCACCGTTCGGTGCGCCGGAGCAGGCGTCCGGCTGGCCGAAGAACAGTTCGGCATGAGCGTCGGACGGGCTGCGGAACCCGAGGATGCGATTGTTGCCCGAATCGGCGACATACACGCGGTTGGTCGAATCGCTGCAATCCACCACCACCCCGGGCGCGTGATAAATTGTGTCGTCGTCCACTCGGCCGGGCGAAACGTCGCCCCACCGCGCCTGCCCGAAGAGTCTGAGCATGCCAATCGGCCGCCCATAAAAGTCAAACCGCTCAAGCAGCCGATAGAACTGTGCATCCGTGCCGGGTGAATTGGTGACTTCCCAACCACGAGCCGTTAGGTGGGGCGTATTGGTCAGTCCAAACCAACATGCATTCGTCCCCAATGCGCCAGTGGACTCAGGCAGGAAATTGGTCGCGCTGGCCGGCCATTGGAGCACTAGCTGACCATCCTCCTGGTTGATGGTCAGGGGCGGCGCTTGAGCTGCCGCCAGAGTCCACGTGAGCAACATGCCCGACAAACTGCAGAGCCACGACAGCCGCCAAAAGCTGGGGACCAGAACCGTGCAGGCTTCTTCTCGCATTGCCTCAAACTACACCTCTCCCCTCGCGCGCGCAAACAGCGATCGCGTTGCCGACGATATTCAATTTAAGCTCGCCGCTCTTTGATCACTGGTAGGTGGCAAGAATGCTGGCGGACGCGCGAGCAAGCGACTGGTCCACCAGCAAATGAGTACACACAAGCAAGGTTCTCACCCGCGCAGCGCTCAGTATGGGCGGGCGTGCAAAATGCCATTTCCTGGTCTATTGACACGAGCGCAGGGCGGGCTTAGTTTTCGCGTAATCCGGGCGGTATTAACAAGGTCAATCGCCTGGGTGTTACAACAAAAACAACAACGAAAGGCAATATGAAGAAACTGATAGGTTATGCGTCTGCAGTTGCGGTAGCTGGACTGTTGGTCGGGTGCGTCGGGCCTATGGGGCCGATCGGGGGCGTTGGCGGCGGGCTTTATACTGACGTTTCAGGGCCGCTGCTGGTCACCAGCCATTCCTCATACAGCAAGGTAGGCCGGGCCTCTTCCACGGGGATTATCTGCTTCGCCACGGGCGATTCCAGCATCAAGGCCGCCGCCGACAGCGCTGGCATCACCAAGATACATCATGTGGATTATCACACCACGTCTGTTCTGGGCCTGTATGCCAAGACCACAGTGACCGTTTACGGCGAATAGCGGCGTTAGTTTTCCCGGCGCAACGCGCCGGGATTGTCCGCAATTTGACAAGGCCGGCCTCCTCGCG
>CAZHEW010000614.1:0-1979 GCA_964531815.1 uncultured Verrucomicrobiota bacterium | reverse complement strand
TCGCCAAATCTCCTGTCTCCTGGCTTTCCCCAGCTTGAAAAGGTGCGTCCTACCGTTCCGGAGGCAGCCGCAGGATGACATTGACAAAGCCCAGGAACTTCGAACGCCGGATCAGTTCGCGTCGAATCTGGTCCAGGAACTGCAAACTCTGCACATTAGCGGTCTCATCCTCGACCAACTGGACGGCAAACAGGTCATCGGTTAACTCCTTGCGCAGTGCCTTTTCGGCCGCTGCGTGCGCCCGCGGATGGATCTTTTCCTCGGGGAGATAGGCTTCCTCCCATTGCACGTGGGGCGTGCTCGCCACGGTGACACGGAACTGGCCCAGCGAGGCAGAGTCGCCGTAAACCAGGTAGGCATTGCGCGGGACGTAGGCGACGACCTTAAGGCCTGCCTTCACGAGGCTGGCACGCCATTCACCCATAATCGGGCCCGCGAACTGCACCAAGTGGAGTCGCTTGCCGGGAAAGTCCTCGGCCACTACCCCTTTTCCGGGCGACGGCGGCGCCATGGCGGTGTTGATTGGGCCAGCAGACAATTCAATTACATCCTCCCCTTCGACCACTGTGACTCCCGGCTCTCCCGCCACCTTCGCGGCGGTGTCAGCAGGTGCTGTCCAAAGCTGATAACTGCCATAATCCGCAACCAACTGCGCCCCTTCAGCCGCCAGCTTAAGGCTGACCTCGGGATTAGACACCGAGAGCTTCTGGTTAACAGCGGAAAAGGCCGTCGCGGCCAAACTCAACACTACAACAGACATCATCAGGGGTTTAATTGGATAGGATTTCATGGTCATACTCCCGGCTGCATTTCTCGTATTGCTCATGGCGCTACGGTATTCTGGTTGCTTGTACTTCCTCTCATATGTATCGCGATGGCCCAGGATTGTCTATCCGGGGAATTGCTGAAAGTTTTGTAAGGGATTGTCCTACAAAGCTGGCGGGCCGCCCGGAAGCAGACCCGGCTTCCCCTTGCTTGTCGAGGTCCAGCCGCCGCATGTGCGACGGCGAGAACAAGGCGAGTTTTGCGGGGGCCCATGCCATCCGGCTTGGTTTTGCGTTTCCCGGCTCGCACTTGTCCGCTAGCTTTGGCCCATGTCAAAACACCCCCAACTCCCCGTGGCGCTGACGATCGCGGGCTCGGACAGCGGCGGCGGCGCGGGCATCCAGGCGGACCTGAAGACCTTCGCCGCGCTTGGCGTGCATGGCACCAGCGCGATCACGTGCATCACGGCGCAGAATCCGAAGGGCGTGTACGGCATCCAGGCGTGCAGCCCAGACATCGTGCGCCGGCAGATTCAAGCCGTGTTCGAGGCGCTGCGCCCGGCGGCTGCCAAAACCGGCATGCTCTACTCGGCCCCGATCATCCGCGTTGTCCCAGAGTTCTTCAGGGGCCGTCCACGTGTGCCGTTGGTGGTGGACCCGGTAATGGTTTCCACGAGCGGCGCGGCCTTGCTCCAGCCGGCGGCGGTCAAGGCCCTGTACGCGGAGCTGCTGCCGCTGGCCACGCTGGTGACACCCAACCTGGACGAGACCGAAATCCTGATTGGGCAAAGGCTGAAGTCTGTGCCTGACCTGCGCGCCGCCGCCCGCGATCTGCATCAGCGCTTCGGCTGCGCCGTGCTCGTCAAGGGCGGCCACCTGCGCGGCCTCAGGGAAGCAGTAGACATCTTCTACGACGGACGGCAAGAGTTGCTGCTGAGCGCGCCCTTTATCCGGGGCGTGAGCACGCATGGCACCGGCTGCACCTACTCCGCGGCGATTGCCGGGCACCTGGCGCGGGGCTGCTCCCTGGCGCGCGCCGTGCAGCAAGCCAAGGAATACATCACGCAGGCCATCGCCCAAAGCCAGACCGCCGCCGGGCATAGCGTGCTGAACTGCTTATGGCGCTAATGAGAAAGATTTCTTGAGCAAAACCGCCCCGGTTAGGCATTGCGCAACAATAACATGAGCAATTAGCTGCTGGGCTCAATGGCATAG
>CAZHEW010000613.1:0-2002 GCA_964531815.1 uncultured Verrucomicrobiota bacterium | reverse complement strand
CTTTCGCTTCATTGGCCGCCCAGCAAAGGAAACCGCGCTCCCGAAGTCAATCTCCGCCGCGCCAAACGGCCGACTCCCTCATTTACCGATTAAACTGCTCCCTCAATTATCGTGCGCACACTCAGATCTGCCTCCAAGGCCGCACGCTCTCGTGCGATGATCTGACCAGCTGGGGACACCGCTTCCACCAAGCCAGCCTGGTGCTGCCACTCTATCTCTGCAGGACGGGGAGAGCTCTTCGCGCTCCATTCCGGTGTGCTTTCAGATGGTCCCCCGTGGTCAAAAAGCCGGGCAAGCAGGCGTCGGAGGCCGACTGGACGGAGTATCGGCGCCAGAACAATGACCTTTGCCACCGGCAACGCCCCCGCTACCTGCCAGACCATGGCCCAAGCGGCTGCCGCCTGATAATCCCCCAGCCTTGTCACTCGGATCGAGCCCTCCAGAATGTCCAGACTCCAGGCTGCAGGCTCGCCTGCGGTCCATGGCGCAAGCTCAACAGCAACTCCGATCTTTTGAGGGGCGGTGCTATTCACTGGCCGCGTGCCTGGGAATCGCCTGGCTGTTTGGTGGCCGCCTGGTGGCCGTCCCCTGACCGTCCAGTGACCATCCCCGGACCATCGGTGGGGCACCCTATGGCAGTGGAGGCGCGCCCCGCAGCCGGCGCCTGGTCTCGATGCAATTGGCAAGTGAGACTGCCGGCACCGGCCGCGGCGCGCTCACGGCTGCGCCAGCTTTCCAGCCTCAGCCGTGAGGTCGGCCTTTTGTTGACATATAGACAATTATAGGTTAAACAATAGGCGTGAAACCGCGAGCCGATGACCGTCACCCGGCCTACCGGGCCCTGATGGAACTGCTGCGAACCGCCGACGTCGTCTGGGATGCCAGCCGGCTGTTCTTCGAGCGCTGGGAGCTGAGCCCAAGCCAGTTCAACGTGCTGAACCTCCTGCGCCTCAATCCCGCCGGCCTGAACCAGACCGATCTCAGCCGCCAGCTCATCATGCACCGCTCTAACGTGACCGGCCTGTTGGACCGGCTGGAGAAGCGCGGCCTGGTGGTTCGCCGGGATGTGGCGGCCGATCGCCGCGCCTACAATGTGGTTCTGACCCCCGCCGGCGTCCGGCTCTTGCGCGCCATCCTGCCCTGTTATTACCGCGACGCCGCGCGCGTGTGGGACCGGCTGCCCGCCCGGCGCGCGGCGGAGCTGATCGCTGACTTGCGGCAGGTCGCGCGCAACGCCCGGCAAATCGCCGCCGGGAATTCGCGCTCCAACCCGAAACGAGAGAAAGGCCCTGTATGAAAACATGGATCAAACTGCTCTGCTGGGTCGCGGTCGCTGCGGCCGCTTTTCACGCGGCCTATGCCTTCGCCAATGCCAGCGTGCTGATCGTGGTTTATCTCTTCGCCCTGCTCCGCCTGGCGCAGACCGACCACTGGCGCAAGGCCTTCTATCCCGGCCTCGCGGTCGGCCTGCTGATCGCCGCCGTGCGGCTGGCGTTCTTCTGGCGTTTGTTCTCCGGCGGGGCGGCGGCCCTGTGGGTGGTCTATGCTTTCTGGCTCGGCCTGTTCGTGGCGTTGGCGCGGCTGTGCCTTCGGCGGCTCGGCCCGAGGTGGGGCTGGGTGCTGATTCCGTTTGTGTGGACCGGGCTCGAATATTTCCGCAGCGAGCTTTACTATCTGCGCTTCTCGTGGCTTAACATCGGCTACGTCTTTGCCGGCGCGCCGTGGCAGGCGGCATTGAAGCTCACGGGCGTCTATGGCGCCGGCTTCCTGCTGATGAGCATCGCCGCGGCCGCAGCCTGGGCGGGATCGCGCCCAACGGAAGCGCCGACTTCCAGCCGCCCTGGAACGGACCTGGACTCCCGCGACCTGCCCCGGTCTCCGGCAATCCAAAGCCAACTGGCCGCCGGCGTTCCGGCGGTGACGTCCGTCTCCGCCCGGATGCAATCCGCCGCCTGGCTCGTCCTGGGCGCCGGCTGTTTCTGCCTCGGCGGTTTCCTGGCCG
>CAZHEW010000612.1:0-2006 GCA_964531815.1 uncultured Verrucomicrobiota bacterium | reverse complement strand
TTGCCGAAGTTCTCGAGCACGCCATCCACCGTGGTTAGGATGAGCAGTAAATCCGCCGGCAGCAGCGAGGCGACCAGTGCAGAGAGCCTGTCGTTATCGCCGAATTTCAGTTCCGTGAACGAGACCACGTCGTTCTCATTGATGATGGGGACGATGCCGTGCTCCAGAAGCGTCACCAGCGTGTTGCGCGCGTTGAGATGGCGCTCGTGGTGCTCCAGGTCGTCGTGGGTGAGCAGGATCTGGGCAACCGACAAGCCGTGCATGCCGAAAAGCTTGTCGTAAATAGCCATGAGCCGCGATTGGCCCACCGCCGCGCACGCCTGCAAATCGGCCAGGTCGCGCGGGCGCTTCGCAAAACCCAGCGCGCCCATGCCCGCGCCCACCGCCCCCGACGAGACGACCAGTATCTCCCGGCCCGCTCGCCGCTGTTCGGCCATCTGCCCCACCAACTGCTCCATCTGGGCAAGGTCCGGCTGCTTCCGGTTGTCCGTCAGGACGCCGGTGCCCAGCTTCACGACGATCCGCGTGACGTCTTTAATGATTTCCGAACGCACATCGTGCTTCGTAGCAGACCCGGCGGTGGGTGTCGAATTCCAAATCCTGCGGCGGGATTCCATTGTGATCCCGAAACCCGGTTGTTAAGCTGCGAACCGGTTCCGCGCTCGATGCGAAACGATGAAACAGCCATGACAATTCCCGCCCTGTTTGTAGTGGTGCTGGCAGTGCCGGTGTTGCTGTTGGGCGAATGCCTCGTCAAACGCATCCGGCTGCTCTCGCGCTTCAACATTCCCGCCCCAGTCGTCGGCGGCCTGCTCGTGTCGGTGCTGGTGCTGGCGGGAAACCTTTCAGGCGCTTTCGCGGCGCAGTTTCAGAACAACGTAACGGCGCGCTGGTGGACATGGCTGGTGACGGCTGAGATTGATTGGATCAAAGCGCCGAGCAAGAACGTGAACACGCCGTTCCTCGTGGCCTTCTTTACGTGCATCGGGCTGAATGCCCGCTGGGAGCTGGTTCGGCGCGGCGGCATGCAGGTGCTGCTTTTCTGGGGAGCGGCGGGGGTACTGGCCGTGATGCAGAACGGCCTCGGCGTGGCGCTGGCAAAGCTGCTCAACGTGTCGCCGCTGCTGGGCCTGGTGTGCGGCAGCGTGACCATGACCGGCGGCCACGGCACGGCGCTGGGGTTTGCCGCCGAGCTGGAGAAAGCGGGCTTGCAGTCAGCAGCAGTCGTGGGAATGGCCGCGGCGACGTTCGGATTAGTGAGCGGCGGCTTAATTGGCGGACCGGTAGGCGGCTTGCTGATTCGCCGACGCAACCTCAAACCGGGCGCCAGCGCGCAAACACATTTGGAAGCCGGCAGCGCGGGCGAATCGGGGATTCTGAACGACCTCCGCCTGCTGGCCGGATTCGGCAAGCCGTTTCTCGCGCACCTGCTGCTGTTGCTGGCGTGCATCAAGGTCGGCGCCTGGGTCAGCTATTTCATCCAGCAGACGGGCATCACCTTTCCCGTTTACATGGGCGCGATGTTGCTCGGCGTCGGTGTGCGCAACTTGCTGGATGCGAGCAGCCGGCCGTGGGCGGATAGCGAAATCATTGACACGCTGGCTTCGGTCTCGCTCGGGGTGTTTCTGGCTATCGCCATGATGAGTCTGAACCTGATCGAGCTGGCCAACACCGCCCTGCCGATGCTCATTATCCTGGCGGTGCAGGTGGCCGTTGTGGCGTTCTTTGCCTGGTTTGCGACCTTCCGGCTGATGGGCCGCGACTTCGATGCCGCCGTAATGGCCGGCGGGCACTGCGGATTCGGGCTCGGCGCCACCCCCAATGCCGTGGCTAACATGAAAGCGCTGGTCGAATCCTTCGGCCCGGCGCCGCGCGCGTTCCTCGTCGTGCCTGTGGTCGGAGCGTTCCTGATTGATTTTGTCAACGCGGTGAACATCACCTGCTTTATCAACCTGCTGAAATGATGGCAGCGCATCGGCTTCGCGGGCACGAAATGTCCGGGCGAA
>CAZHEW010000611.1:0-2008 GCA_964531815.1 uncultured Verrucomicrobiota bacterium | reverse complement strand
ATGCCGCCGGCGGGGCGTCAGAGAATCCGCAGGTCATCCCGGTATTCGGATGGCCAGCGGCCGGAGTGCTGGCGGAAGGCGCGGCTGAACGAGGCGGCGGTCCCGTAGCCGCAGCCGCGGGCCGCCTCCGCAATCGGCCGGGAGCCGTCGGCCAACAGGCCGCGGGCCATCTGCATTCGCACCCGGGCCAGCTCCGCATGCACGGTCCGCCCGAGCACTTCGGCGAAGCGCCGATCCAGCGTGCGCCGGGAGACCGCGACCGCTTGGGCGACCTGCTCCACGCCGATAAGCCTGCCGGCCTGGGCGCGGATGAACTGGACGGCGGCTTTCACCAGCGCATCCTCGACGGCCACCATGTCCGTCGAACCGCGCGCCACGACGCCGGTGGGCTGGATCT
Source organism: uncultured Verrucomicrobiota bacterium (assembly GCA_964531815.1). Taxonomy (GTDB): domain Bacteria; phylum Verrucomicrobiota; class Verrucomicrobiia; order Limisphaerales; family UBA8199; genus UBA8199. Next base: position 1,611 of record CAZHEW010000611.1, on the reverse strand, counting down.
TGAGATGCGGCTGCCGTATCTTCCTGCCGACCATCGCATTTGCCAGCATCCGCGCCGCCTCGAAGCCAAGCCGGGGCGTAGGCAGGCTGATGCTGGACAAGGTGGGCCAGCTCACATCGCACATGAGCTCATCATTGCCGATGCCCAGGACCGCCACTTCATGGGGAACGGCGAGTTGCGCCCACCGGCAGGCGGTCAATACGCGCTCGCCCAGCTTGTCGTCAAAGACCAACAGCCCAACCGGTTTGGGCAACTGCCGCAGCCAGGCCATCAGCGGTTCCAGGCGCGACTCGCCTTCGCTGACCCGCTCGGGAAAGGCCGCCAGCGGGCGCTCTCCCAGGCACGCGGCGAAGCCTGCCCGGCGCTGCTCGGACGCCGCCCGCCCCCGCACGCCGCAATAGCCGAAGTTCTTGAGCCCCGCCTGAGTGAGGTGCTCGGCGGCCAGCCGGCCGACGGCATGGTTATCGAGGCTCACGGTCATGGCGACCTCCAACTCCCCAAGGGCGGTATCCACCAGGGGCACGGCCAGCTTCCGCGCCATCTTGAGCAGCCACCGGTCGGCCACGTAGGCGATGATTCCGCCGGGGGCGAGGCGCGCCACTTCGGCCGCCGCCGCTTCGCCGCTATGCCGCACCAGCATCATCCGCCAGCCCAGGCGGCGGAGATATTGCGCCACGCCGTGCAGCCGATTGCGCCCGGCGCCGTCGCGCGTGTCAATGCAGACGGCAACCGCCCGGGAAGCCGGTTTCATCGGCAGCCAGGCTGCCTGTCCAAAAATGCAATGGCAATGACGAAATAAGGCAATTGCCGCCAATCGCGGGCGGGCTTAGGCTGGAGAGCGTCATCCTATGCGTTTCAGCGACAAGATTGTCTTGGTGACGGGGGCTGCCCGAAACACGGGTTTGGGCATTGCGGCGGCGTTCGCCGCGGAAGGAGCCACTGTTTTTCTCAATAGCAGGACCCAGGAGGGGGTGGACCACGCCTTGACCGCACTGCGCCGGCGCGGCTTCAAGAAGGTTAGGGGCTTGCTCGGCGACGTGGGAGTGCCCGCCGACGTGGACGCAATGTTCCGGGAAATCTCCGCCCGGGCCAAGCGCCTGGACGTGCTGGTGAACAACGCGGCACACCTGGGCGTGGGGCCGGATTTCCTGGAGCTGGAGCTGGGATACTTCGAGGAGGTGCTGCGGGTGAACCTGACGGGTGCATTCTACGTCTCGCAGCACGCGGCGCGGATGATGAAGCAGCAGCGCGGCGGGGCGATCGTCCATATCGGCTCGAACGTTTCGACGCGGGCCATCCGCAAGCGAACCGCCTACCTGGCGAGCAAGGGGGGCGTGGACGCCTTGACGCTTTCAATGGCGACGGACCTCGGGCCTTATGGGATACGGGTCAATACGGTGGCGCCGGGTTACATTCACACCGACCGCTGGGAGGTGCTGGCGTCGGCCAAGGCGAAGCGGCGCCGGGCCAACGTGCCTTTGGGCCGGGAAGCCAGCGCGGAGGAGGTGGCGCAGGCGGTGCTTTTCCTGGCTTCCGACCAGGCGTCGAGTATTACCGGGGCCAGGCTGGTCGTGGACGGCGGGTGCTCGGCCCAGCACATGCCCGCCGACG
>CAZHEW010000610.1:0-2013 GCA_964531815.1 uncultured Verrucomicrobiota bacterium | reverse complement strand
TTCGAGCTGCAGCTCCAGCGCGTGAAAGTGCGAGCGGTACAGCACCGCCATCCGGCTCAGGCTCCCCCCTTCCTCGCGCAATTGCACCACCCGCTGCGCCACGAAGGCCGCCTGCTCCGACGCGTCACCGCACACCACCTTCGCCGGTTTGGGTCCGGCCTTGCGGGCCGGCGCCAGCTCCTTGGCGAATTGCTGCACGTTGGCGCTGATCGCCGCATTGGCCACCCGCAGGATCTCAGGCGTGCTGCGGTAGTTGGTCTCGATCCTGTAAACCTTCGCCGTCAGGTAGCGCTCGGGGAATTTCAGGATGTTCAGGTAATTGGCCCCGCGCCAGCCGTAGATGCTTTGCGCGTCGTCGCCCACCACCATCACGTTCTGGTGCCGCGCGGCCAGCAGGTCTATCAGGTCGCTCTGCAGCCTGTTTGTGTCCTGGTATTCATCCACCAGGATGAACTGGAACCGCCGCTGATAATGTTCGCAGACCTCCTGGTCCTTTTGCATGAGCCTGAGCCACTGCACCAGCAGGTCATCGAAGTCCATCGCGTTGGTGGCCCGCTTGCGCGCGGTATAACGCTGCTCAAGGTTCTCCACCTGCGGCGCCAGATGCGCGAAGTAGTCGTATTGGCCCTTCAGCACCTCGCGCAGCGTCCGGTGCGTGTTGGCGGCGAGCGAGAACATTTCCCCCAGCACCTCGGCTTTCGGGAACTTTCTGCCCTTTGCGTCCACTCCCGACTCCGCCACGCAGGTGGTAATGAGGCGCTTGGAGTCCTCGCGGTCCATGATGGTAAAATCCCGCTGGTAGCCGAGCAGTTCGGCGTGCCGGCGCAGCACCCGGTTGCCGATGGAGTGAAAAGTCCCCCCCCATAAAGACGCCGTCTCCTGTCCGAGCAAATCCGCCACCCGCCGCATCATTTCCTTCGCGGCCTTGTTGGTAAAGGTGAGCAACAGGATGCGGTCCGGGGGAATGCCCTGCTCCAGCAGGTAAGCCACGCGATAGGTGAGCGTGCGCGTCTTGCCGGAGCCCGCCCCCGCAATGACGAGCGACGGTCCCGGCGGTGCCGTCACCGCCGCGTACTGCTGCTCATTCAGTTCATGGGCATAGTCAATCTGCAACGGGACCGACGCCCGGAACGGCTGCAACACATACTCACGCGACATCCACCAACCCTAGTCGCCGCCGCTGCTGATGTCGAACCGCGAATGGCCCGCACCGCCAGCCCACTCAGGGGCGCATCAAGCTCAACAATCCGTGTCAGAGACGCCTGGCCGCAGCGTCTGCTCTCGTCCAAGCATGGACGCTGCTGGCGAAACGTTCGGAAAGAAGGCCCGGGGGGAGCAGCGCGCATAATCGCGCGGCCCGAGCCTATCGCTGCCACGGTGCGGGCTTTTCGCTGTTCCAGATAGCCTTCACCGGCTGGCGCTCGCGCACCAGCGCGGCTCGGTTGCCCTTGACCATGACCTCTGCGGGCAGGCTGCGGGTGTTGTAGTTCGAGCCCATGACTGAGCCGTAGGCCCCGGCGCTCATCAATGCCAGGTAATCTCCCTGTTCGGATTTGGGCAGCGGCCGGTTCTGGCAGAAGAAGTCACCCGACTCGCAGATCGGGCCCACAACGTCGGCGCTGATCCGCGCGCCGGGCTTGCGCCGAACCGGCACGATCTCGTGATACGCCTCGTAAAAGGCCGGGCGGATAAGGTCGTTCATCGCCGCGTCCACAATCAGGAAGTTCTTCTTGCCCGTCCGCTTCACGTATTCGATCCGCGTCACCAGGATGCCTGCGTTGCCGGAAATAAACCGGCCGGGCTCGAGCAGGATCCGCAGCCCCAGCGGCTTGAGCAACGGCAGCAGGCGCGCCGCGTACTTTTGCGGTGTGATGATGCTTTTGCCGGCGGCCGTCCGCCACCAGGCGGTGGGCCCGCTCGCCAGCGCCGGTTTATAGACGATCCCCAGCCCGCCCCCAATGCTGAAGAACTCCAGCCCGTGCCGCTCTTTGAGCCGGATCAGCAACGGCCGCA
>CAZHEW010000609.1:0-2033 GCA_964531815.1 uncultured Verrucomicrobiota bacterium | reverse complement strand
CAGGCGCAGTTTGGCCCCACCCGCATCGAGGGTTCCCAGCCAGTTGCCCAGGAAGTTGTTGGTGGCCGGCGCGCCAAAGGCGGTGGCGGACGCGGCAAGGATTGCCGCGAGAAGGCTCAGAGATGTTTTCATATGGAGTTTGGGATTTGTTTGGGGATGTTATGAGTGAGCGCGTCAGTTCAAGAGTTATCGGGCACAGCCAGATCGCGGATAAAGTCTTCCGGCGCCGAGGGCGAGACCACCACCGTGTGGTTTGGATAGCGCAGCACCACCCTGTCAGAGGAGTTGGTGGCGAATACACGGTAGACGCCCAAGCCCGGGCTATAGCGCCAGCCGGTGAACGAAAAAAAGCCGCCGTTGCCGATGCGTATGCCTTGCCACGGGAACTGTGGCTCGCGCCGGGCCGACTGCAGGCCGGACCGCGGCACTCGCGTGTTCCAGAACAGGCGGTGGATCAATATCGCCGCCGGCGTGATCGTATAACCGCGAATGGAGAAGAGCGCGCAACCCGCCACTAACGCCAGCAATAGCCACCCTACCCAGGCGGACGCGCCGCTGCGCCGGAACTCGACGAATGCCAACCCGAGGCACAAGGCCGTTAATAGGGTAGACAAGACCACCAACTCTGTTCCCCAGCGTGCTTGGTAGTGTTTCATGGCCCTGTCCTCCCAGCGCATGAACGCTTTGCCGCCTCCGCGTCCTCAAACCGGTAACCGATGTCCCGGATGGTGTGGATGAAGCGCGGATTGCGCGAATCCGGCTCGAGCTTGCCGCGCAGGGTCGTGACGCAGCGGTCCACGCTGCGGTCCGTCACAATTACCTCGTCGCCCCAGACGGCCTCCAGGATGCTGTCGCGGGTAAGCGCGCGCCCGGCCCGCTTTACAAAGAACTCCAGCAAGCGGAACTCCTTGGCGGTCAGTTCGACCTCTTTGCCCTTCCGGAACAGTTTGTGGGCGGTCAGATCAAGCCGGCAGTCGCCGAATTCGTAGCCCGCTGAATCCGGTCCCTGGCGGCGCAAGAAGGCCTTCACCCGGGCAATAAGCTCCCGGATGCTGAAGGGCTTGGTGACGTAGTCGTCGGCGCCCAGTTCCAGGCCGCGGACGATGTCGTCCTCCTGCCCCTTGGCGGTGAGCATGATGATGGGCATGTCCAACTGCCGCGCTCTTGCGGTCTGGCAGATTTCGTAGCCGTTGACCTTGGGCAGCATGAGGTCCAGCAGCAGCAAGTCCGGCGGCGCGGTCAGCAGGGCATCCAAACCCTTCTGGCCGTCCTTGGCGGTGCGGACCAGGTAGCCTTGCGCCTCGAAGTTGTCTTTCAATCCGCGCAGCAACACCGGATCGTCTTCGATGATCAGGATGGTTTTAGTATTCATGCGTAGCTCCCGCTACTTCCGTGCCGGACAGATGGCGATCGGTCCCTTCTGGCGCCGGTGGCCCGGGCGTCACCCGGTGAAGCGGCTCGTTCGCTTCCGGGCGTTCTGAGCTGTGCCTGAAGCAGGCGGCACAACGGCTCCGCGTTCTTGATGAACAAGCGAACACGCGTCTCGGGCGAGCGCCACCAATGCCTGACGGGGTTATGCGTCACGACTTGCAGGTACTGGCCGAACAGAGGCGCTCGGCCAACGGACACCGCAGTAATCCTGTCTCGATCGGCAGCAGCGTCTTCCACGGCAAACCAAGCTGCCCAATCACCACGGAGCAGCCGGAACACCCACCCCGACAGCAGCACGCGCTGGTCGGTGACGTATAACGAGATATCCTGCACCAGCGGAATCCCGACCGAAATCCGGTAGCTCGGGAGCGACTTCGCCGAGACCGCCCACAGCCAAGGCTGCGAGTGGAGCACGGTTTCGCCGGCATGAAACCGGGGAAGCAAGGCAAAGCTAACTGCAGGTTCGCTTTTCATAGGTCGGCCATTCATACCGCGTCGTCGGTTTCCGGTTTGCGCCGTTCAACGGCACCGCCGGCGCTCGCGGGTATTGAGATTGCAAACGTGCTGCCGCGGCCCGGCTGGCTTTCGACGCGCACGCTGCC
>CAZHEW010000608.1:0-2038 GCA_964531815.1 uncultured Verrucomicrobiota bacterium | reverse complement strand
CGCGATTGGCCGAGTCGGGCCGATACAGCCGGCCGCTGGCCGCGATGCTCAGCAGGCGCTTGCCGGCGGTCTCGGTGAAGTTCACCGGGAAATCCGCCACGACCAGAAAGTGGTACTTCTCGGCGATCACGCCCGCCTGCTCGTTGTATTCGGCGATGGTGGCGTATTCGTTGCGCAGGTACATCTGGATGACCTTCTCCATGTGCTCGTTCAGGTCGGCCAGCTTCTGCTCGATCTGGCCAGACTGCGTCCAGATACGGCTGTTGATGATCTGCGCTTCGTGATCCGCCAGGTGCATGATGCCGGCGAAATTCTGCCCGAGGCCCACCGGGTCAATGATGGTGAAGTTCAGCCGCCCGGGCGGGGCGGTCGCCAGCAGCCGCAGCATGATGTTGTTCAGCGCGCCGATGGCCTCGTCGTGCCCTTGATCCGCCGTCTCGAACAGGATCGAGCCTTGCTCCGGATACGCCAGGCAAGCCGGCAGCGAGAACCGGGCCGGGCCGGGCAAAGCCAGACGTGGGTCCCGGAGCGGGATCTGCGCGAGCTTCTCCACCTCCACGTCCATCCGGCCGAACTTCGCCGCGGCCGCAAACTCGGCGGACGGCGTCCATGTCTCGAGCACCGACGCCTGCCACGGCGGGAACAGTTTCTCAGCACAGGCGTTGGCGGACTGGATCCCCTCGTAAATCGCCCCGGTCGCACTCTTCCACTCGGCCGTCAGCTTCTGCCACTCGGCCTGGTAATCCGTGTTGAGCCGGGTTTCTCGCTTCTCGCTCGCCTCCACCTCCGCCTTGCTGCGAGTTTCCGCAGTCCGTCGCAACTGCTCGCCAGCCCCCGCGTGCTGCCGCTGCAGCCGCTCCTGCTTCGCCCGGTGGAGCTGGTCGTTCTTCTCCAGCGCCCGCGAGGCCTTTTCGTCGCTCCCCATGCGGCAGGCCACCCGCCGCTCGCCGGCCTCCGCCAGCGCCTGCTTCAACTCCTGATCCACCGTTTGGGTGGTGCTCTGGAACTCGCCCCCGATGCGCTCCAACTCCTGTTGATAATGCGCCTCGGCCCGCTCCGCGGCGGTGTCGTGCAGGCGGCGCGCCTGCGCCAGTCCGTCAGCGATGGCCGCGGCCACCCGCCTGGCCCGGTGTTGCGCGACGTAACGTGCGATCACGATGACCGCCACGCTCCCGGCCACGCACAAGCCGGCCTTCCAGTACGCGGCGGAATTCAAGCCAGACTGCCTGAGAATCACCGGGACCGGGCCCAGGGCCATCAGCACCCACACCGGCAGGTATTTGAACAAGCGCAGCAGCAGGAACTTCCGGAAGCGGCTTAGGCTGCCCTGCGTTTGGGCCAGGAGTTCGCGCAGTTGCGCCAGCATTTGGTGTTCATCCGGGGCGGCGTTGGGCGAAGGCGCCTCTCCGGGAGCGTCTCTGAGCAGGCGGGCGAATTGCCGATATCCCTTGAAAGCCTTGACGCCGGATGCTTCCAAAGATGTCAACGCCCCCTGCTCCGTGGCCAGGCTGGACCGGAACTCCTCCAGCGCGGTCGCCGCCGCCGCCAGGCCCGCATCCCGGTCGCGCTCGGCTTGCAGCATGGTCTTCTGCAATTCGTATTTGCGCGTGCCGGTCCGGGTCTCGATGTCCCCCAGGCGCTGCTCCTTGCTCGCCTGGTAAGCCGCGCCGATTCGGGCCTTCCGCGCCTCGCGCCTGGCCTGCAGAGCCCTGCTGGCCGCCGCGAAAGCCGCCTCCGCCTCGCTGTTGGCCGCCGCCAGCTCCTGCGCCTGCTTCTCGCGCACCGTCTCGCGGAGGCGCCGTTCCCGGTCGCTGCGGGTGTGGTAGTCCGCGTTGAGCTTCTCAGCCCGGGCCACGAAATCCCGGACCGTGCCTTTCAGCCGCTCCAGCAGTTCGAGTGTTTTGCCGACTCCCAGGCTGCTACTCACAATCCTGTTTGATCTTGGTTAAGAGTTTATCCAATTGCTCCATCACTGTAACCGCCCGGTCCACGCTGGCAAAGAGTTCTTCCATGTAGCGGTGCTCGAACTCCTCGCACT
>CAZHEW010000607.1:0-2045 GCA_964531815.1 uncultured Verrucomicrobiota bacterium | reverse complement strand
GGAGGATTGATGCTGGACTTCCTGGGCGAGACCAAAGCCGCCAAGGCCATCGAAGCCGCCGTCATCAAGATCACGCGCGAGAAGATGAAGAGCCTGGCCGCCGGCAAGATGGGCTATAGCACATCGCAGGTGGGCGACCTGGTCGCCGGGGCGCTGTAAGAGCTTACTACTGAAATTATCTTTTGCGCTCCCCCTCGAGTGGGCGCTGCGCGGGTGAAGCGCCAATCGTCCTCGCCGATGTTCCCGCCAGTGTGATCGAGGCTTCGTGAATTTTCATGGCGATATGATTGCACAGGCGCCACAGCCTCCGGTAGGGTGGGCGGATGATTTGGAAAGCTTTTCTGCTGACTTTGAGTCTTGCGGCTCTGGGCGCCAGGGCTGAGGCCCAGGACATTTCGCTGCGCGTTCGCACGCCGATTCGGCTGCCGGACCTGCCCGGTTACTTGACGCTCAAGTGTGATTTACACATTCACACCGTGTTTTCGGATGGGCTGGTCTGGCCGACGGTGCGCGTGGAAGAGGCCTGGCGCGAGGGATTGGACGCCATTGCCATCACCGATCATCTCGAGTACCAGCCGTTCAAGGCCGACGTGTCCACCAATCACAACCGCTCCTATGAGATCGCGCGTGACGCCGGTGCCGACCTGAACGTCCTGGTCATCCATGGCGCCGAAATCACGCGCCAGATGCCCCCGGGCCATCTGAACGCCCTTTTCCTGAGCGATGCCAACGCGCTCGCGGTTCCCGACTGGTTTGAGGCCGTCCAGGCCGCCCGGAAGCAGGGGGCCTACATCATGTGGAACCATCCGGGCTGGGGGGCTCAACTCATTGACCGGCGCGTGCAATGGTTCCCCGAGCACACGCGGCTGCTCGAGGCGGGCCTGATGCACGGGATCGAGATCGTCAACGGGGGAGAGTATTACCCGGAACCGCACGAATGGGCCATTGCGAAGAACCTCCCCATTCTGGGAAACACGGACATTCACCAAGCGGTCAACCTGGACTACAATGTTCAGGGCGGCGGAACCCGTCCGCTGACGCTGGTCTTTGCCCGGGAACGCACCGTGGAGTCTATCAAGGAAGCGTTGTTTAACCGGCGCACGGCGGTGCTTGCCGCCGGAAAGATCTTCGGCGAGGCGAGTTTTCTCCGGCCGTTGTTCGAGGGCTCGGTGAAGGCGCTCAACGCGGCTCCCCGGCGGGAGAGAACACTCCTCCAACTTCACAACGACTCCAGCGTGGATTTCCTTCTCGAACGGGCGGCCAAGCCCGCGGACGTTTCGATCCCCGAGAAGATCACACTTGGGGCCGGAAAGACGGTGCTCGTCGAGGTGCGCGGACTCGGCAAGGTCCCCGCGGCCATAAGCCGGCTGGACCTTTCCTGGCGGGTGACCAATCTGCTCACCGCGCCAAACACGCCGCTGACGGTGAAACTCGAGGTCCCGGTTGCCGCCCCTGCTCCGCGGAAGAATCCGTAGGGACGCCCGCCGGGCGCAAAGGCCAGGCGCCCGAGAATCCCCGGGCAGCGCCGGAACGGCGCGCCAGGACGGGCGGGGGCCAGGTCGGTTGGTGGTGGCGCCATGCCCTGGACGGCTCCATAATCTTGATTGCGGCTTCGGTCAGGGCGTAGAGGGCGTAGATGAGGGTGTCGAGCTGGGTGTGTCGGTGGCGGCGATCTGGCGATCGAGGGCGGTCTTCTCCTGCGGGATCAGGGCGGCGGAGTGGGCGGGTGCGGCGGCAAGGTGCGGCCGCTCGCATAGGAAGAGGGGAGCCGGTTGCGGAGGTCGGGCCGGCGGCTCCCGAGCAGGGCGCAAAGCCAATGTCGCATGAATGCCCGGAGCCGGTCCTGGCCTGCGTTCCCGGGGGCGCGCAGCCGCGCGCGAAACCGCGGGTTATGCCGATAGACCAAATTCGCCCGCTCCGCCCGCTCCGCCGCCCATTCGCGCGGGAAGACCTCTCCCAGCCACAGCGAGGTTTCCTGGCAAACCTGTCCGGCCAGGACGAGTGGATCAATGGGCGTGTCTTCCTCGATCCGGGCGGGGTAAGGG
>CAZHEW010000606.1:0-2046 GCA_964531815.1 uncultured Verrucomicrobiota bacterium | reverse complement strand
TCACGCTGAACGTCGCCCCGTTACCCACGACCACCGACTGGTTCTGGGGCTGGACTGTAATCTGCGGCGCCGCGTTGACCGCCAATTGCGCCTGCGCGCTGGTCACGCTGCCTCCCGCGTTGATCACCACCACGTCGTAGGTCCCGGCATCGCTCACCTGCGCGCTGGACACCGTGTAGCTCTGTCCGGTGGCCCCCGAGAGATTCGTGCCGTTCTTGCGCCATTGGTAGCTGAAAGGGGCGGTGCCGTTGGGGAAGACACTCAGCGTGGCCGAAGCGCCCACCGTCACCGTTTGCGTCCGGGGTTGGGCGCCGATGCTTGGACCGGGAATCGCCGCCGGCGAGGTCAGATGCTCCACCTGAATCGAATCAATGATCCAGCGGTTGCCGTGATTGCTCTGGTCCGGGTCAACTCGAATTTGGGTGATGTAGTCGCTGTTCCAGGCCCCATTTTGCCCCACGTTGAAATAGAGGTCCACCCAGGCATTGTTGGCCGTGTAATAGTTCGTCACAGACTTCGCATCGGAGAAGTAGTTCTGGCCGGAGGTGGCGAAGAAGACCTGCATGTCGTGATTGGTGGTCGAGCCGCTCTGGGGAAAGACGCGCACATGGATGGTATCGTTGATGCCGCCCAACATGCTCAAGCCGCCGCTGCTGACAAAATACGGGTCGTTGCCCGTCTGATCGGCATAGATGATTCCGGGCCAGTTGCCATCGCTGGCCCAGGTGATGGCCGACAGGCCGTTGGCCGACGTCCAGCCCGAGGCGCTGCTGTCAAACCGCCAGCGCAAGCTGGTCTGAGGAACAACATGGTTAACGATCCAACGTGTCGCTGAGTTGCTTTGATCCACGTCCAGGCGCAAGCCCGTGATCGTCTGGTTGTAATACTTCGAGGCGGCGTTTACATCCAGGTTGATCCGGACCCAGCTATTCTGGGCCGTGTAACTGACGATCGGCGAGGACTTGTCGGCGGAGAAGGAGTTCTCGGCGGTGGTGCGGAAGAACATCTGCATGTCGTGACTGGCGGTATTGCCGCTTTGCGGATAGACGCCAACGTTGACCGAACACTCGCCCCCGCCGGTGTAGCTGGTGTCCGGGCTGTAGTACCAGGCGTCATTGCCGGTCTGGTCGGCGTAGATGATGCCGGGCCAGCCAGACCCGGTCCAGGCGATGCCCGACATGCTGTTGCCGGAAGTCCAGCCCTCCGTGCCACTGTTAAAGTAGTATGGCGGGTTCTGTGGGAGGATCAGCGCCATGAAGTGGGACCAGTTCCAATAGGAGCCCGGATCGGTGTGGGAGTTGCAGTGGGCATCAATGCCCCAAGTCGCTTCCGCATAGCTGCACCACGCCGCAGAGGATTTTGCATCGTGGCCCACAATATGGTTTCGGTCTTTGGCGATGCCGAACTTGTCGCAGAAATGCCGATAAAGCAACGCCGAGGCCTGATACATTTCCTCGGTGAACCAGGCCGGATTGCTCACGAAGCCCTCGTGTTCCACCCCCAGCGAATACCTGTTCCAACACGTGGCGTGCCAGGAATAGTAGGCCTCATAGACCAGTTGTGAAATCTCGCCCGGCGCGGCATCGCCCGAGTAGTCCGTCAGGCCGTTGACCGTGTAATGGCAACTGGCCGAGATGTCACAGCGCCGTATGTACGAGGTGCCGGTGAGATAGTAGCCCTCCATGTCATGCACGACGCAGAAGTTGTGGCCATACCCGCTGGTGTACCACTTGGTGCAGTCGGTAATCATCCGGTCTACCGCCGGGCCATAATCCGGGCTGGCAAAGGTGGCCGAAGCGCCCAGCAGCGAACCGGAAGCGAAAGTAAACAAAGTCTTGGAGTTCATGGTAATTACGACCTTTCGTTACAGTCTTGTGTTCGCTGAACTGGGATCCGGGGGGCTCAATTCACGTTCTTTTGTGGAACTCTGGATGGATTCTGCCGGCGCCTGCCGAGGGCGGACGGGCGCCGGGGGCGCCAGGGCTTCCGGGTCGCCGCAGCCGCTGTCATCGAAAAGCACATGATGCCCGTCGCAGTAGGTGATTG
>CAZHEW010000605.1:0-2047 GCA_964531815.1 uncultured Verrucomicrobiota bacterium | reverse complement strand
TCCCGGTAGATGCCGTAGCTGACCTTCAGAAAGCGCAGCACATCCCGCGAGTTGCGGGACAGCGGAACAATCTGAATACCGTTGTTCATGTCCGGTTGGAAACAGTCAAGCCGAGGCGCCGCCGCCGGCCGACTGGGAGAGTGAAGGAACCCGACGCGACGGTCAACCCGCGCCGCGCCTCAAAAGCAACTGTTGCCCGAGCGAAGCTCGGAAGTGTTCCGGTTGCCTCAAAAGACCGGTTCCCCTGCCGGCTCGGTGTTCGCTGCCAGCGGCCCAACCTGCCATCCGCCGAATGTGTTCCCGCTGATGGCCTGGGATGATCTGCTGATGTGAAGACCGCCGGAGCGATGCGGGATTGCGGCATCACCTGCGTGGCGTTTGTGCGCCCGGATAGGCTCAACGGGTGCCGGGATCACGGATTGCTTGCGGTCGTGTTTGACGAGGAGCGTCAAGCTGCACCGCGATTAGACACTCTGGGCCAACTTCACCTGGATGCGCGGCGAACTGGACTCCCCGGTGGTCGCGGGGGGAGCCGGTCACACCGAGCCGGTGAGCCGTTTGATGCCCACAACTGTCAATGCCGGCCTGCGCTGGAGTGATCCCAAAGGCCGGTTCTGGGCCGAACTCGCCGCCACCGTCGCCGAAAAGCAGAATCGCCTGGCCTCGAACGATATTCGGGATACGGAGCGCATTCCGAAGGGCGGGACGCCCAGCGATGCCGTGTGTCATTTTTGGATGAGTCGAATGGCCAATGGCCCATTGCCGGCCAGTCGCGGCCTGGCCCGGCGGTCAAGCCGGCGGGGCCGGGTAGCGGCGGGCCAGGCTCTCGGCGAGTGTCTCAAGCCCGGCCACATCTATCTGCTCCCGGATTTGCCGATCAAATTCCTCGCAGGCTTGGTCCAGCACCTCAAACGCCGCGGCCGGGATCGTTTCCTGGGCCATGGGGTAGAGAATGTTGTCTTCCTTCTGAATGTGGCTGAGCAGCAAGGGCACGAACCGGCTGGCATAATCCACGACGCTTGCCCGTTCGCCCCCACTCAACGGCCCTGCGCCGGCGCCGATTTCGAGCAAGCCGCGCACCTCCTGCCGGCCCGCGTCGTGTTCCGCCAGCATTACGGCAATGGGGCCGCGGTCGCGCGGCAAGCCCGCCTCGACCATCTTGACGAAAAGCCGGTCTTCCTCTTTGCCGTGATGGCACTTGTCGGCATAATCGCGAAAGAACCGGCCAAAATCGGCCACCGCCTCGCGGGGGACCATGTTCCCCGCGGCCAGCGTCCCGGCCATCGCCTGCAGCGAACCCAGCACTCCCACAATCAGCTTGTGTTCCCGCATCATTGTATCAATAGACCTGTTCATGCCCCCAAGCTACCCCGGCGCCGCGGCAGTTGCTTTGATGCCGGTCAAGAAAACCAGGCTTTTCAACCGGCGCCTCCCCCATATATTGGGACCTATGAAGACAGCCAAATTCAGCATCCCGCGGACTATCCTCAGCGCATTTCTGCTTTCGCTTGCCGTGCTCGCGGCTTGCACCAGGACGGATAAGCCTGACGCCAGGGTGGTCGTAACAACGGCTGCGTGCGATCAACTCCTCAAGGAATCAACTAAACCCGTGGTTCTGGACTTCTGGGCCTCCTGGTGCGGGCCATGCAAGAAGATGGACCCCATCTTCGCCGAGGCCGCCCTGGAGAGGCCGGAGGTCGTCTTTGGCAAGGTGAACGTTGATCAGGAGCCCGAGCTCGCGAAGAAGTATGAAGTCCGCGCCATACCGACGCTGGTGGTCATCGTTGACGGCAAGGTTGTGAACACAAGCGTTGGATTTCTTGCCAAACCGGCATTACTGGAGCTGGTGGATGCGACCCTCGAAAAAAAGCCCCAGCCCTGAAGTCGCTGTCACCGCACGGCACCGCGCGTAAGGCTGCCCTCGGCAGGCAATCTGGCCCGGTGTCCTTCGCGCCCCCCCGTGTAGAGGCCCAAGGGTAGCCACGACGGTGAGCTTTGATTACTGGCAGGTTACAGAATCAATGACGCACTACCATAGCTCCCACAT
>CAZHEW010000604.1:0-2055 GCA_964531815.1 uncultured Verrucomicrobiota bacterium | reverse complement strand
GGCGAGGTGCTGCGCGACGGCGGCCCGGGCTACCTCCAGTTCGCCATCACCAACCTCTGCAACGCCAAATGCGACTTCTGCGGCTTCGCGGTGGACCAGTTCGACCCGAAGCAGCGCCGCAGCGTGACCCTCCAGGAGGCGCGGAACGTAATTGACATCTGCGTCCGGAACCACATCGGCTACTTGCTGTTTGTCGGCGGCGAACCGCTGGCGCACAAGGACCTCCGCGCCATGACCCGCTACGCCGCCGAGCGGGGCATCCGCCCCATGATCTGCACCAACGGCTCCCTCTGGACCGACCAAAACATGCGCGACCTGGCCGCCGACGGCTTGTGCAGCGTCATCATGTCCATTGACGCGCATGACGCGGCGAAGCATGAGCAGAACCGCGGCCTCCCGGACGTGTGCCGCAAAATCAAGGAGGCGAACGAGGTGTTCGCCCGGCTCGGCGTCCAGACCACCGCCAGCGTCACCGCCAGCAGGCTGATCGAGGATTACGACAAGCTGCCGGCCTTCCTGGCCGGGCTGGGGTTCAAGAGCTGCACGTTCAGCTACCCGCTCAGCAGCCTGGCTTCGAGCTACCTGAGTTTCAGCAATTCCAGCCTCGTCAGCTACCGACCGGAGGAACTCATTGAGGTCTTCGAGCGCATCAAGCGCATGAAGCGGCGCACCGGGTTCCCGGTGGTCAACCCCCGGGAATCGCTCACCGAAATGCAGCGCCACCTGCGCCGCGAGCCGGAGAAGTTCGGCTGCCTGGGCGGCTACAAATACTTCTACCTGGACTGGAACCTGAACCTCTACCGCTGCCACTTCTGGGAAACGCCCCTGTGCCGCATCTACGACTTCGACCGCTCGAAGCTGATCCGCGACGGCTGCACGCGCTGCATGATTGATTGCTACCGCGACCCGAGCGTGCTGCAGTTCATCGCCGTCAGCGCCAGCGACGCGTGGAACAACCTCAAGCGCGGCCGGCTCCTGGCCGCGGCCAGGAACATCTTCGACTCGCGCAACCTCACCTCGCTCCGGGCGGTGTGGGAAGAGCGCAAATGGATCGGAGATGTTTAGCCGCCGGTGAGCCGGCAAGCTGGTCACAGCTTGCGCCGTTAGAGTCGAAGGAGGATTTTCCCCCTGCATCTCACAAGTCATGCAGTTGTGCGCTTATCCGTCTTGAGCGAGTATTTCTGAAAGATAGGAGTTGGCGGACTTCTGTTTGTATGTCATACTTTATCCTGTGAATATGACAGCACAGGCAGAGACGGTAAGGTTCACCACCAAAGGGCAGGTAGTTATTCCACGCCGGCTCCGCAAGCTTTTCCAAATCGAGGACGGCACGCGCGCGATTCTAACGGCCACCGACGAGGGCATCCTGCTCAAGCCAGTGACAGCCGCCACGATTGAGCGGGGTTTTGGCCTGCTCAAGCGCAAGCCCGGCGATAAGCGCCTGGGCGAGGAATGGGCAGAGCATAAACGCGAGGAACGCGAGAGGGAGGAGGCCAAGTATGCCCGCCACGGTCCTCGATAGCTTCGCCCTCATCGCCTACTTCCGGGGGGAGCCGGCGGGGGTGCCGGTCAAGGAACTGCTGGCGAAAGCCGGCAGGGCCGACAAGCCGCTCCACATGACCGAGGTGAGTTACGCCGAGGCCAAGTACATGATCCTGCGCAAGGACGGCGCGCAGGCTTGGGCCGCAGCGGCCAGGATCCTGATGGTCCTGCCCATTGAATTCCATCCGGCGGACCGGGCGCTGGCTGACCTGGCGGCGGACTTCAAGTCACGCTTCAGACTGAGCCTCGCCGACGCGTTCGCGGCCGCGCTGGCGAGACGCATGGGGGCTGGCCTGCTGACTGGCGACCCCGAATTCAAGGTGCTGGAGAAGGAAATGAAGATAGTGTGGTTGCCGCGGAATTGAAATGCACGAGTAGGCCTCTTTGATCGGGCCATGCGTTTTTCCGCAGGCCGCGCAATGCCTGCAAACAGGCCGCATCATGCCCGTGGCAGTGCAACAATGCCTCATACCGGCACAAGCGGGAACACAACTTGTCCCCACTCGATGGCCC
>CAZHEW010000603.1:0-2063 GCA_964531815.1 uncultured Verrucomicrobiota bacterium | reverse complement strand
CGGTGGTGTGGGAGGACGGCGGAGGTTAACCCCTCCGCCTCCTACCCGATTGGCCGGGGCAAATGGGGGTATTCCGGCGCTGCCCGGGGTTGGCATCCCGCGTGCTTGACACCACAGACGCGGTTGCAGCGGGCAATAAGTGAACTGAAACCGTAGTAATAAAATAAACCGCCTGCTGTTAGTTCACGCCGCAATAACAGAAAAACAGAAAGCACATATGAAAAACATGACCTCCCGTAAATCGGGCTTCACCCTGGTGGAAATCATGATCGTAGTGGCCATCATCGGCCTGTTGGCTGCGATCGCTATTCCCAACTTCGTGCGCGCCCGCACGCAATCGCAGAAGAACGCCTGCATCAACAACCTGCGCCAGATTGACGGCGCGGCTCAGCAGCTTGCGCTCGAAAACAAGCTCGCTGCCAGTGCCACCGTTACCACTGCGGACCTGGTGCCGTATCTGAAGGCCCCGCCGGTTTGCCCTGCGGGCGGCGCGAGTGCGACCTTTGCCCTGAGCTACAGCCCTCAGCTCTCGACCAACTCGACGTGCTTGATCCTTCCGACCGAACACGTTCTCCCGCCGACTAACTAACCGTCGGGTAGTTTAATACTCACCAGAGGCTTGAGAAGAGATTCTCAAGCCTCTTTTGCTTGTACCAGGGGAGCACAACCAGCCGAGTCGTGCACCCGGCGTCTGCAAAACTCTGTCCGCGGCGAGGACGCGTTGCCCGAGCTTGAAAGTGATTGTCTCGTACGGGGCACAAGCTATGCTGCGTATGAAGACGAGACCCGTCAGGAACCATGGAACCGATTGTTGAAACCAGGAATCTGCGCGTCG
This sequence comes from uncultured Verrucomicrobiota bacterium, assembly GCA_964531815.1. GTDB lineage: Bacteria > Verrucomicrobiota > Verrucomicrobiia > Limisphaerales > UBA8199 > UBA8199. The sequence continues at coordinate 1,228 of CAZHEW010000603.1, read as the reverse complement.
AGTTTCGAGCGCAGAACTCAGGACAAGCGAAGAAGGTCGCGGTCAAAGACCTGAACCTGCGCATTGGCGCCGGGGAAGTGTTTGGTTTTTTGGGCCCGAACGGGGCAGGGAAGACCACGACCATGAACGTGCTGTTGGGATTCGTCAACGCCACCAGCGGCGCGGCGTTCCTTTTCGGCGTGGATGTGCGCGAGCCCATCGCCCGCCAGCGCATCGGCTACCTGCCCGAACTGACCTATTACTACAAGTTCCTGACCGCCGAGGAGTTGCTCCGCTTCTACGCCCGCATCTTCGGCATCCCGCGCCCCGAGGCGGACCGGCGCATCGAGCAGCTTCTCAAGCTCGTCGAGTTGGACTCTGCCCGCAAACGCCCCATCAAGACCTATTCCAAGGGAATGCAGCAGCGGGTAGGGCTGGCCCAGGCCCTGATCAACAACCCCGACCTGCTGATTCTGGATGAGCCCACCAGCGGCCTGGACCCGCTGGGCCGCATGAAAGTCCGCGAGATCATCCAGCGGCTCAAGAATGAGGGCAAGACGGTCTTCTTCTCCTCCCACGAGCTGGGCGAGGTGGAAACCGTTTGCGATCGTGTCGCCATCATCAACCAGGGCGAGCTCAAGGTTGAAGGCCGCGTGGCCGACCTGGTCCAGCAGCACCAGGCCAACCTCGAGAGAATCTTCCTGGACATCATCGGCTACCAACCTGAACCCTCCGCATGAATACCGTCTTCGCGCTTACCAGCGTTGTCATTAAGGAATTGTGCCGGCGCAAGGACTTCTACGTCCTGTTCTTCCTTACCGCCGTCCTGACGCTGCTGATGGGGTCGGCCAGTTTCTTCGAGGACACCAAGGCCGTCCGTTACGTGAAGGAGATCGCGCTGCTGCTGATCTGGGTTTCGGCGCTGGTGATCGCCATTGCCACCACCGCCCGCCAGATCCCGGCCGAGCGCGAGAACCGCACCATCTTCCCCTTGCTGGCCAAGCCGGTGACGCGCGCCCAGGTGATTCTCGGCAAGTTCGCCGGCTGCTGGCTGGCGTGCGGGCTGGCACTGGTTGTCTTCTACCTCTTCTTCGGCGTGGTCAGCGGCTCGCGCGAGCATTCATGGCCGGTGCTGAATCTGGTGCAGGCCCTATGGCTGCAATGGGCCATGCTGGGCATAGTGGTCGCCCTGGTGTTGCTGGGCTCGCTCGTCTTTGCCGCCCCCTCGTCCAACGCGACCATCTGCTTT
>CAZHEW010000602.1:0-2066 GCA_964531815.1 uncultured Verrucomicrobiota bacterium | reverse complement strand
CCGGATTTGCCGCCCCCGCCCACAGCGCCAGCCCGCACAGCCCGAGGCTGAGTCTGCGCACATTGCTTCTCATGCTCCTGTTCATAGTGAGTCCTTTCTTGCGCGCGGGACAAGGCGGTCCTCCCCCTCCGGTGCGACCGTCGCACCGGAAGGCTGGCTGAATTCTGTCAGAGTCTTCATGACTGCCGCTCCAAATACGTCCCCGCGAATGGTAGTTTTCTACCAAATCGCCTCTCTCATAGCAAGCCCTAAATTTGGGGACAGGAGCGCCGACATTCCTGTCGGCCTCGGGCAGGCGATGGCTTCGCGGGCCGACAGGAATGTCGGCGCTCCTTGATGCAGACGAAATGTTTCTACAGGTACGGTGTGAGCAACCGCGCGACCCCATCCCGCAATCGAGCCGGCAGCGAGCGGGAGTCCACCTCGTGCAGCGTCACGAGCCGGGCGGTGCTGAGCTTGCTGGCCACCACCTCCTCGAGCCGCCGCGCCAGGTCAACGTCGTAGCACTCGAGGTTGTACTCGAAGTTGAGGCGCAGGCTGCGCGGGTCCCAGTTGGCCGAGCCCAGCAGCGTCCAGCAGCCGTCCACCAGCATCAGCTTCGAGTGGTCGAACGGGGGCGGGGTGAGCCAGATGCGGCAGCCGTGTTCGAGCACCTGCCACCACATCGCGCGCGACGCCCAGCCGACAAATGGCAGGTTGTTCCTGGCGGGCAGCACGATGTCCACCTGCACGCCCCGCTTCGCGGCGAGGTTCAGCGCGGAAACCAGCGCCGGATCGGGCAGGAAATACGGGGTAACGATGCGCACGGAATAGCGGGCAATGGCCAGCGCGCCCAGCAACACCCAGCGCAGTTTCTCGAAGTCCTCGTCCGGGCCGTCCGGCACCCCGCGCGCCAGCACCGGGCCGGCCAGTTCCGGCTTGGGAAACCAGGCCTCGCCGCGCAGCGTTTCGCCGGTCGTGAACAGCCAGTCGTCGGCGAAGACTTCCTGCATCTGGGTCACCACCGGCCCGCGCACGCGGAAGTGAATGTCCTGCACGGGGTGGCGCGGCTGGCGCTGCACGCAATGCCCCGCGCGGATGTTCATGCCGCCGGTGAAGCCCACCCGGCCGTCGGCCACGAGGATCTTCCGGTGCGTGCGCAGGTTCATCGCCATGAGGTGCCAGAGCGCGAAGGAGGGCAGGAAGCGCGCGTAGGGCACGCCTTCCCGGCGCAGGGCGCGGAGGATGGTGGGCCAGGAATAGCGGGTGCCCGTCGCATCAATCAGGACGCGGACCTCGACGCCGCGGCGGGTGGCCTCGCCCAGCGCCCGCGCAAACGCCAGCCCGGCTTCATCGCGGTCGAAGATGTAGGTGCAGAAGGAGAGCGTCTGCCGCGCTTGCCGGATGGCCTCGAGCATCGCCGGGAAGGCCTCGTCGCCGTTGAGCAGCGGCTCGAGGCGGTTGCCCGGCAGCAGAGGCCGCTCGACCACGCCGCTCACCACCCGCGCCAGCAGATGGAGGTGGCCGGTGTGGCCGGGCAGGTGGCGGTGGAGCTCCTCCGGCGGGCAGGCCGGCTGCGTCTCGTGGGCGCGGTAGTGTTCGAGCTCGCCCCGCAAGCCGACCGCTTGGCGGCGAATGCGGTTGATGCCCAGGATGAAGTAGAGCGCCGCGCCGCCCAGCGGCACCAGCCAGATGAAGCCGACCCACGCGATTGCGGAACGCGAGTCCCGCTTGTAGAGCACCGCATGGGCGGAAGCCACCACGGCGAGCAGGATGACCAGCCCGCCCAGGGTGATTTCCCAGACGTGATGGGCGAAGTCCCACGAGCTTGTAGCCAGCAACCCCATCAGCAACGGCTCATCTCTTCAGCCCCTCGCGAAGGCTGAAGGCGGCGCCAGTGGCGGCGCTCACAAGAAACTTCCGGCATGGGATTTGAGGAGCGCTTCTTGTCACGGCCCAAAGGTGGCGCGGCGTCCCCGCCAAAGCAAGCCTGCCGGAGCACTCGCTAGCCCCTCAGCGCAGCGCCTTGGCCGCGAAGCGGTACATGTCGCCCCGATAGACGGCGTTTTCCATCTCGACAATCAGGC
>CAZHEW010000601.1:0-2068 GCA_964531815.1 uncultured Verrucomicrobiota bacterium | reverse complement strand
AGCCCGGGACAGGATCAGGGGGAGAAGGTGAGCCGCCGGGTGTTCCGGAGCTGCACAGGGCCCATCAGGCCAAAGGGGACGGGCGGTTCATCGGCACGCAGATTGAGTGTGACCCCCAGGAAGGGTTTGAACTGTGCCGGCCCGCCGGCTGCACGCTCTGCGGAGGGGAAGCCAGCGGGATACTTCGCATCCCCGATGAGCCGGTTGCGCCAGGCGCCGGTTACGCGCACCTCGAGCCGGTTCAGCCCCGGTCTGACGGCATCGTTCACTTCAAGCAGGAACGGCGGCTTCCAGACTACACCGAGGCTTTTGCCGTTTAGGTGGACCTCTGCCATGGACTCGACGCGGCCCAGGTCCAGCAGCAGGCGCTGGCCGCTGGCCAGGCGGCCGGACGGCAGGTCGAAGGAGTGCTCATAGGTGACTGTGCCGGAGAAATACCGGACGGCTTCGTTGGTGTGCTCGGTGAGGGAAATGAGGCTGTCCAGCGTGACGCGCTCAGGCACATCCATTTGTGCGGGAAAGCGCAGCTCCCATGCGCCGGAGATTTCCAGCGGCGGTGGCAGCGGGGACACCTCGATGGATCGGCTGCGCCCATCTGAAAAACTCACCGCGTAGCTGCCGGACACGGGGACCTCGGCTTCGAGGCGGCTCCGGCCGGCGCGGGAGACGGTGATCGCTGGCAGAGCGGAATCGGTGGACGGCCTGGACTTCGCCAGCTCGGCGATCTCTCCTGCCGTGAGCGGACGCCCGAAGTCGCGGAGGCCAGACCGTTCGCCTTTGAAGTTGCCGCCGCCCGAAGGCTCCACGCTGAGGGCCGAATGCACGTTGAAGCGACTCTTCTCGCCCCTGTGGGCGAGGACGCCGTCGAGGTACAGACTGGGCGCGCCGTCCTGGTAAACCACCGCAATGTGGGTCCAGTTCGTGAGCGGCGCCCGGTGTGCGAGCAGGGGGGCAAAGTAGTCGTTCGAGTGTTCATAGACGCAGACGCCGTTGCGGCCCGCGGAGATTCCCGCGCAGGCGTGCGTTGGGTCGGAGAACGCTGAAGCCCCGTGTGACGGGACGACGGCGTCATTCCGCGCGACATGCAGGAACACACCCGAATTGGTCTGCGCGGGCAGGGCAATCTCGGCGGCGGGCTTAACCCAGCCGGCCATCGTGAAGTGGTTTACGGCGTCGCGTGTGTCTGCGCCGGACACCGCTTCGGTTGGCTTGGCCGCGGTGGACAGGATCACGCTGCCGTCGCGGGTTACCTGGGTGACTGCGGGCATCTGGCCAACCGGCTCCCGGAATATCACGAAGAGCGACCCCCGTGGCCCCAATTCCAGGGGCACACGCGTTCCGCCTTGCACCGGCGCAAACGCGGCGGCCTTCACTATTCGACCGCTCACAGCATCCCAAAGCTCAGGCAGCCTGCCGCTGACGCGAAAGACCGGAGCGATGGTGGCCGCCTGCTCGGCTTGATTGCAGACGAAGTAGATCTCGCCCTCCCGGCTCGATCGGTGGGTCCAAAGAATGTGCTTCGGGTCGGCGCCGGAGAAGTCGGGGGGGATTCCGAGTTCGTCGAGGACGGGCTGGAGGCGGGGGCGCTGGAGGACGCGGCCCTTGCGGGTTGCGGGTTGCGGGTTGCGGGCGGCATTGCCGGCGGAGATTTGCGCTTGCTGCCCCCACAATTCGGCGGCGAGCTGTTTCACGCGCGCATCGCATTGGGGATAACCCTCGAGGCTGGGGGACCGCGAGGGCGGTGGCCCGAGGATGATCCCGCCGGCCTTGACGAGGTCCCTGATCCTGGCGAGCAACTCAGGCCGCATGGTGTCCAATTCCGGCAGCACCAGCACCCGGTAGCTCATGCCGTCGGGCAGAACGAAGCGGCCAGCTTCCACCTTCAGCCGTTGCTCGATGACCTCGGCGTTGAGGTAGTCGAAGTCGTAGCCCGGCGGCAGCGCGGGCTTGCGAATGCCCGTCATCTTGGGGGCGTCTTCGCCGATGAAGTAGGCAACGTCCGCGACGTGGTGGCCTTGCTGGAGCAGGAAGTCGCAGCGGCGGTAGTAATCAATCCACTCGCGGCCGT
>CAZHEW010000600.1:0-2076 GCA_964531815.1 uncultured Verrucomicrobiota bacterium | reverse complement strand
ACAGAAATCAGACAAACAAGGTTGACGTTGCCAAATGGCACTATTGAAAGGGTTGTATCTCCGCGGCTGGCCCCGAGGATGCAAACCCTTTCAGGGTTGTGGCCCCTCGGCTGCGAGACCCAGGGTAGCTCGTTCCTCGCAACCCTGGGCTGAAGGCTGGAACCCTTTCAGGGTTCGCCGGTGCTCAGCTCCGGAGATAAATGGTCCGGTTGTGCCGCGAAAGTTCACGTCCTTACTCAGGGAGGCCTGTCGCCCGAGCCCGATGGCAACGACGGGCGCGACGGTCAGCAATGAAAGTCGTGCGGGAACAGGCGTCCGCTAAGGGCAGGGTCATTGTCCAGCGGGCGCTGGACAACCCCTGGCCGACGGAACGGGGAGTGCCCGGCCCTCAGGCAACTTCGGTGTTCTCATTCAACGCCTCCCGTTCTCGCGCCTCGTGCATAAGCAACAAGTTCGGGACGCAAGGTGGGTGTCTGCGCTAAGAAATTGTCGACCACCGTAGCAACCTGTGAGTAGTAAACAGACCAGTGGCCGATACCATGCAGGGCGCTCTCATGGCAGGCGTCGTGAGGAATAACTAAGAGCCGCTCCAGAACGACAAGAACCTCCGCGTCGAATTCCGCACGCTCGGGTAGATCTGGGCGGCCGTGAATCGGGAGGACATCCCACCACATGTAACAAATGCCATTGAGGGGTTTTTCGCCTGGCTCGTTCTGACGAGAACTGCCTGGCCAGTCGAGGTGACACAAATGTGCGGAGCAACGCCCGGCCATGATCTGTTGGAAAAGTGGAACGAATGACCGCAGTGCACGGAGCCGAACCGGTAGTGGAACATCTCCCCGTAACAGTGAGAACATGAACTCCGAGTCGCCTGCATCAAGAAGGAACTGAAAGCCCTGAGCGAGCTGCACGTCGGAGTAGCGCGCCAGAAGCTCACCAGAATGCTCAAAAGTCTCGGCAATCAGGCAGGCAATCTGTTCTGAGTTGTCAGGCCACTGGCCAGACTTCTCCAACCACCTGTAGGGCGCGGGCCGGTCAAAAAGGAATGCAAGCCAGTTCCGTAGTGATATATCCATGTTCAAAAAGCGCCGCGTAGTAGCACCGAACGGCCTCGCTCAGCCATGGCCGCCAGGGAGCCAAGCTGCGGTGGAGCCAAGGAGCAGCGAATTTCCCACGACCTCCGAAAGCGGAAGGGCCGGCGGCTGCTGGCTGGAGCGAATGGGTTCGACACTCAGTTTGATCTGTATGGAGATGTTCGGTCAACCCGGCGGGCCAGCTCACTCGTGTAGTGGCGTCCGAGGGTGTCTTTGTGAGCCGCCATCCACTGCGTCAGCTTGGTTGCGCCCAATGGCGGGGCGTCCACGTACAGGCGGCCCTCCATCAGCCCCCGAATCTCCTCGCGGGTGATGACAACGTCGCCCACCAACCACCCGACCAGCCGGCAACTCCAGTAACCCAACCCGGGCGATACCGAAATCACAGGGCGCTTCACGCCAATCGCGCGGCCGACCTTGGTCACAAGCTCCTGATAGGTGAAGGTCTCAGGCCCGATGGCCTGAATCACCTCGTCACGCTCGCCGCTGACTTTCTCCGCAGCCGCGTGTGCCAGATCATCCACGTAAATTGGCTGCAGGCGGTAATCGCCGGCTCCGAAGACCCCCACCACCGGCAAATGCCGAAGTGACCAGGCGATGTTATTGATCAGCACATCCTCCTTACCAAAGAGGACGGTGGGGCGGAGGATGCAGTATGAGACGCCAAGCCCTCTGAAGTCGGATTCAAGTTCCGCCTTGCCGCGAAAATATGACAGATTCGAGGTGCGGTCGGGGTTGGTAATGCTCACATGCACAATGCGCCTGACGCCCGCTTCTTTGGCTGCCGCAAACAGGATTCTCGTGTTTGCCACAGCCTGGCCGTGCGTAAACAGGCGATGGTCAAACCGCACCCAATAGGTATTGACCAACACCTCTACCCCTCGCAGGGTATTGCGCAGCCGGTCGGGCTGCTCGAAGTTGAACGGGTATGTGAGGTGGACCCCACAAATTGGACCACAAGTTAAGATGGACTTTCGGTGGT
>CAZHEW010000599.1:0-2099 GCA_964531815.1 uncultured Verrucomicrobiota bacterium | reverse complement strand
CATGGGGGTGTATAACGTTTACCTGGACAACTTTGTGCAGGTGCAGAACGCCGCGTTGACCTACAGCCTGGAGGCGGGGGCGCCTGCCGGGGCGGCCATTGATGCGAGCACGGGCGTATTCTCCTGGACCCCGGTGGCCGGGCAAGGGCCGGCGACCTACAACATCACGGTGCGGGTCACCGACGGCGGCATGCCGGCGACGAGCGCCACCACGACTTTCGCCGTGACCGTAACGGCCCCGCCGGTGATTACGGCGCAGCCGCAGAACCGGGCCGTCTCGGTCGGCGAGACTGCGACGTTCTCGGTGACGGCGACGGGCACGGCGCCGCTGAGCTACCAGTGGCGCAAGAACGGGGGTGTGATTTCGGGCGCCACCGCCAGCAGCTACACGGTGGCCAACGCCCAGCCGGCCGATGCGGGCAGCTACACGGTCGTGGTAACCAATGCGGCCGGGTCCGTGACCAGCTCGAACGCCGTGTTGACGGTTTCGGCAGTAGAAAACCCGCCGGTCATCACGGGGCAGCCGCAGAGCCTGACGCGCACGCAGGGAGCCAGCGCCACGTTCAGCGTGACGGCCACCGGTTCTGCGCCGCTGTATTACCAATGGTATTGGAACGGCAGTTCGCTGGCGGGAGCGACCCAGAGCAGCTACACCGATGCCAATGTGCAGCCGGCCGATGCGGGCACCTACACGGTGGTAGTGACCAACCACGTGGGCAGCGCCGCCAGCGGTGCGGCGATTCTGACCGTGTTGGTGGCGCCGGTCATTGTGACCCAACCGCAGAGCCAGGCGGTTATAGAGGGAACCAACGTGACCTTTACGGTCAGCGCCAGCGGCACGGCGCCGCTGTCCTTCCAGTGGCGGAAGGGCGGAACGCCGATTAGCGGGGCCACCGGCACCAGTTACAGCCTGAGCGCTGTGGAGGCGTCGGATGCCGGGACCTACACGGTGGTTGTGACCAACGCGGCAGGCAGCGCGACCAGCGGGAATGCGGTTTTGACGGTTTACGCGCTGCCGGCGATCACCGAGCAGCCGGTGAGCCAGGCGGTGGCAGCCGGTTCGAGCGTCACCTTCAGCGTGACGGCCGGCGGCAGTCCTGTGCTCAGCTACCAATGGCGGTTCAATGGGACGAACCTCGCGGGGGCGACCGGCAGCAGTTATACGCGGAGCAACATTCAATCGTCGGACGTGGGGCTTTATTCGGTGGTGGTGAGCAACCCCTACGGGAGCGTGGCCAGCGTGGAGGCGGTCTTGACGCTGGCGGGGGCGATAGCCTTTGCGGACAACTTCGAGACGTGCGACCTGAGCGGGTGGAGCGTGGCGGCCAGTCCGGGGACGGCGCTGGACAATTCGAGTGTGCAGAACCATACGCCCGGAGGGGGCTGCAGCGCGCTGGTGAACAATTCGCTGGACAAGATGTATCACAACTTTGGGGTGGAGGTGTCTGGGCGGATGCGGGCGACGTGGTGGATCTACGACGAGGCGCAGGCGCGGGTGTATGCGGAAGTGCGCGCGAACACGGGGGCGGGCTACGCCGAGGGCGTGCTGCAGCAGTTGTTGGCGGCGGGCAAATACGGCAGCGTGACCCTGTCGGGCGAGGTGTGGGACTCGACCAAGTATCAGGGCCGGGTGTCTTACGGTTCGAGTGCTGGCTGGTTCAACCTGAACGCGGCGGGGGCGCCGAGCCGTTCGACGGGCTGGCACAAGTTTGCGATTGAGCGATTGGCGGACGGGACGACGATCAACTTCTACGTGGATGACATTCTGAGCCGGACGATCACGGGTGCGACGGCTGCGGCCTTGGATTCGATGCTGATCGGGTCGGTGGGCAGCGGCACCGGTGTGGGGGGCGACGGCTGGATTGACGACGTGCTGGTGGAGTACTTTGACGCGCCGGCCATAGTGACGCAGCCGGTTGGGCAGACGGTGACGGCGGGGGGCAGCGCGACGTTCAGTGTGAGTGCGGGCAACACGGTATTGAGCTACCAGTGGCGGTTGAACGGGGAGAACATCGCCGGGGCGACCACCTCTTCGTGGACCGTGGCCAACGCGCAGGAGGCCGATGCGGGCAGCTACACGGTCGTGGTGGCCAACGGGG
>CAZHEW010000598.1:0-2111 GCA_964531815.1 uncultured Verrucomicrobiota bacterium | reverse complement strand
CACTACCGGAGAACCTCTAACTTCAAGTTAGAGGTTCTCCGGTAGTGGGACGGGGAGGGAACCCTGGGGGAAGGGTGATGAGAGCGTGCGGGAATGCCGTGCTGACAGCCGGTTGCCCGGGCACAGGCCGGAATGGGGCGGCTTAATGCCATACTGGGCCCGGCCGGCTCAGGATGGGGAGGGCGCCAAAAACCGTTGCCGCTGCCGCTGGCAGACTTGACTTGTCTATTGCCTTCCCGCCCGATCCATGTACAGTTAGTTCCGTAAATGACAAGTCATGCTGGGATTTGCGCGTAGATGCCTCGCTTCTTCACCTTATGAACCACAAGTACTACAAGAACCTGGTTGCCCTTAGTTCCGTCTGTCTGGCTGCTACCGTTGTGAATACGGCGGCACTTGGACCCTACGAAATCCTGCCGTTTGAGGACGGCTTTATCCAGGAGGCCTATGTGGACCTGCTGTCGGGCACGAGCATTGCCGACTGGACGGGCTGGTCCGGATCGAGCTTCGTCTCTCCTGATGCCTACAACACGCACATTGGCACCGATTTCTCGATGCAGACCGGCACGCCGCTCTACGCCGCGGCTGCCGGCACCGTGATCGGCACCTATTCGGGCTACTCCGCCAACGACCACAGCGATCCCTACTACGGCAACTACGTCAAGATAGCGGTGGACGGCCTCACGCCCAACGGCGAGTCGGTTGATCTGATCTACGGCCACATGCTTTCGGTCTCCGTCTCCGTCGGCCAGCATGTCAACGTGGGCGACCAGGTGGGGCTCTCCGATAACACCGGGCTGTCGGACTCGGAACACCTGCATTTCGAGAGCGACCTGCGGAGTTCCGGCGCCGCGCTTTGCCCGCTTTACTGGGCGCACTTCAAGTATCCCATCATGTTCAACCCGGCGGGCACGCATCAACTGGGGCGGGTGGTGAAGGTGACAGCGGCCAGCACGGCGATTCGCAATGGCCGGTTCGACAGCAGCACGCAGATTGGCACCGCCTGGCAGGACCAGCTTTATTTCTGCAGCTATCCCAAGCGCGGTTATTACCAGGTGTTCATCCCGAACAACACGTCGTATCGCTCCGGTTGGCTGCGGGCGACCGACGTGCAAGAAGTGTTCGCCGGAACGGTCATTCAGGCGTTGCCCGACAATGTGACCTACGTCCACCTGGGCCAGTTGGCGTCCAATTACCCGATCCGGGCGACGGCGAGCGACGGCGCGGCGCAGATCGGGGAAATCGTGTTTGGCGGCGGCCGGTTCGTGGCCGACCAGACCTCCAACGGCTACTACCGGATCCCCGTGCCCGGGACCTCGGCCACCTGGGGCTGGGTCAAACCCACCAGCCGGATGGTGGTTTACCCGCAGTTGACCAATCCCAACGTCAACCTCGCCAACCTGCCCAATAACAACTTCCCCATCACCGAGAATTTCACCACGACCGGCAAGTCCATGTTCGGCCGGCCCAAGTTCAATCGCTCTGTGGTCAAGTCCTTCAGTCCCTCAGCTCCGGGCGGCGACGGCAAGGCGCTGTTCATGACCGACAAGACCAATTACGGCACCGGCACGAGCGAATCGGTGACCGTGGGCAAGCCGGGCCACCGCAACTATTACGTGCAGTGCGCGGTCTATTTCAGTTACCAGCCGTCCTACCTCGGCAGCGGGGAGTGGGAGCGCTACGGCATCTACCTGCGCGACGACGGCTTCGCCGGGCTGGACACCACCTACGAGGGAGCGGGCAACAGCTATGCGCTGCTCTGGGACAACGACGACGGACGCCTGCGCGCCGCCCGGCTCGTGGACGGCGCGGTAACGGATCTCCTGCCGTCGGTGACTTATGTCACTGGGAGCGGCTGGCACACCATGCGCATCGAGGCCTACGGCACCAGCATCAAGTATTACCTGGACGGGAGCCTGCTGGTGGAGGCCACCGACTCGACGTTCCACTCCGGGCAGTGCGGCATGGGCTACAGCAGCCACACCGGCAGCAGCAACCCGGCCGCCCGCGGCGCTTACTTCGACAACTTCATTGCGGACACCCTCGATCCGGTGCCCCCCGTCATCACGACGCAGCCGGCCAGCGTGACCAGGGACCCCGGGCAGACCGCC
>CAZHEW010000597.1:0-2116 GCA_964531815.1 uncultured Verrucomicrobiota bacterium | reverse complement strand
CCTCGATCCAGGGGTATTTGTCTTCTTTGACGCCTGACCAGTAGAGACGCCCGGAGCGGCGCCAGGCATCCAGCACGATGCCCTGCTCAAACGGCTGGCCGGGAGCGGTCAGAACCACCGAGCTGTGTTCCCGCCGCGTCTCGAGGCGCGCCACGCCACGACGGATGCTCAAAGTGCGCAAGTGCAGCGTCTCCAGCTTGGTTGACAGGTCGTCGGCCCATTGGAAGCACAACCCCCGCTGCCTCACCCCGATGTTGACCAGGACATTATGGAACAGGGCCGGCCGCACGACGCGGTATTGCCTCGCCAGTTCCAGCGAATAGGAGCAGGCGGTCTCGGCGGTTAGAGCTGCCTCCCGAGTGTCAACCGAAGGGCCAAGCTCGCGCAACCGCTCCGCCAAGTCAGCCGGGCTTCTTTCCCGGTGTCCAAGTGAGGCGCAGCCCGCCAGCAGCAAGAGGCAAATCCCCAGCGCGCCAGCCACGCTCCACCGGAGCAGGCTGCCAGCAGACGAGGTCTTTTCAGGACGCGTTGGACGCTGTCTCAACCGCTCGGCATCGGTGACCATGTTTGCCCTCGCGCCTTGCCTGGCAACCGACCTGAAGGCTTTCTGCCATAACGCAGCACAGGATGTCACAGATGGCACCGTGATGAGACGGGTCACAGCCGCCTTCCCGGCAGCTCAATACAGTTGTGTCGCCTCGTCCTTCTGGATGGGCTTCTCGAACTGATCGCTGCTGATGAAAACCTTGAAGCGTGCGTCGTCCGGTTTCAGCGCCTTGATCGTAACCCGCCAGACGGCTTGCTCCTTGGGCGCCAGCACCGACATAGTGCCCATTGTCACCGCGCGGTCCTGGGCTTGCACTGGCGTCGGGCCGGTGCCGGAGACAAACTCCTGCGACTCCGGCAAAACGCAGGTGACTTTGAGGTTGGTGCCGGGGGCAGAGCCCTGGTTGGTCACCTTGATTTCGTAAATGACATCCTTGCCCACCTCGATCGGATCTTCGAGGTCGGCCGTCTCCAACAAGATGGCGGGAATGCCGGCGACCTGGGTTTCGCAACGGGTGTTCACCGCCTTGCCGCTGGAGCCTTCTGCCGTCGCCGCGAAGGCCGCCTGAGCCGACTGGCGCGCCACAAATGTGGCGCAGACTTGTTTGGCGGTGCCCGGTTGAAGTTCGGGCAGCGTCCATGTTACATTGCCGTCCCCGCTGGCACCCTGGTCGGTGACGCCGGTCAGTGTCGTTTCTGCCGGAACCTGGAGCCGCAGAGTGGTTTGAGGCTCGAGCGCCGTTCCCTGATTGGTTACCGTAAGGCAAACGTCGAATCGCCGGCCCGCCAGGGCCTGACCTGGGGCGCTGCATCCGAAGCTCAGTTCAGGCAGGGCCGGCCCGAGGTCCACCGTGTAGAAATTGCTGCACGGCCTGGGGGTTATGCAGCGGTAGCGCCGGCCGTTCGAAGTGAAGTCGAAGGCATAGGCGCTGATCGGTTCCTTGCCGTCCCAAAGCACGTCCATGAGAGCCTCCGGCTGGCCGTCCTTGCGCGACGACATGTAGGGCATCCGGGTGCCGACCGGCAGGCTGAGTTCGGTGATCGGCGCACTGGCCGCAGCCCGTCGCAAGTCCTCTATATTCCCAGTCCACTCCGCCTGCCGAAGGATCTCGGCGACATCCGCTTTGAGTTTCTCGTCGGCAAAAAGCGCCCGAAGCTGCTCCGGTTGCATGAGCGGAGGGGCGAAGCGGGTTAAAGGATGGCCGAGCCTAACGGCGCGATGTTGCTGGGCTTGAGCCGACGGAATCGCCAGCAACAGCGAAGCGATGGCCAGTGCAGGGAGGCGGGGATGGTTTCTCATACGATAAACAACGGAGGGGGATTGGGCGGCAAGGAAGTAAGCCAACTGCGGTGATCGAGGATGACTGTCATGGTGTTGAGTTGCCCAACGGACCGAGCGCCGCCCAGGTTACCCTGGGCGGCGCGTGAATCGCACGGGGACTACGCCGCGCGGCGATCTGTCCCCGTGCGCGCTTCTCACACTATTAGTAAACGTGCGTGCTCTCCTCGGCAATTACCGGCGAGGTCAGCATGTCCGACGTCAGCTCGAACCGCGTGCGCCCGTCGCCCG
>CAZHEW010000596.1:0-2124 GCA_964531815.1 uncultured Verrucomicrobiota bacterium | reverse complement strand
CTCCTCCGCATCCTCCAACACCCGGCGGATGCGGCGCAAGCTCCACGACGCATGCATGCTGGCGGTCCGCGGCACGCCCGCCCACCGCCCAATTGCGCCCAGCAGCGACGCCTTCTTGATCGTGTTAACCTTGATGCGCGGCGCCCACCAATGCCCCAGAATCTTGTGGTCAAATGCCTCCGGTTCGGTAGCCCGTTCGACAAACAGGTTGTCCGTATGGATAACCGGCAGGCGACCACGCTTCCGCAGCGCATGCAGAATCGCCGTGTTGTAGAACGGCTCGAAGTCCGTGACATTCGGCCCCGCCAGCAGCAGGTCTCGCCTCTGCGCTTCTTCCCAGGCAATATCCCACGCCCGGAGGAACAGCGGCACGGTCAAGCCCGACCAGCGCCGGCGATTTACCGTCGAGCCGATCTCGAACAGTTCCGCGCCGCCGCCGAAACGCGTGAAGGTATCGCGGACAAACTCGCGCCAGCGTTCCGCGCCGCCCGGCTCGGCCAGGGATTCAGTCGCCCGCCGCGGCGCCACCAGGTGCAGCGCCACGCGGAATCCCTCATCCACCAGCCGCCCGACAAAGCGCTCGACAAAACCGCCCGGTGAATCATACCCGTAATCCACGCGCACGCAGCTCAAGCCAAGCTCGCGCAGGCGGGCGACTGCATAATCATCACAAGCCGGGTCTTCGGAACTCGCAACGCATACACCAAAGAAGTCCGCCGGCAGGGAAACTGGCAGCCTTGGCTGGTGATGCCACGAGTTGCGCGCCTGCGCAGAGAAGAGGAACGCAAGGTTAGCACGAATCATCAGCACAGGAGCAGTACCGGTTTTCAAAGCGCGCCGACTCTAGCAGCCACCCCGCGCCTTGTCAGCCCTCCGCAGGCACCGGTTGATGATCCCCGGCCGGCGTCGGGCCAAGGGGGGCATTCCAGGCCCACACGGTCGCCGGATTACCGACAGAAGAACACAAACGTCCTCGAGCTCTACGGTCTCTCGATCACAGAGGTCGCTGTCGTCCTCAAGTCCGCCAGGAAGACCAACCTGGATGAGCGGCCTGGAAGTGTGGTTCGAGCGGCGCGTCGGCCGCCCCATTGAGCCCGGCTGGCACAGGCTCGCCTTCCATTGTGGGCCAGCCGCGGCGGCCCCGCCAGTGACAGGAGTTTCAATTGTTCGTAAGCCCGGTAAAGCCGGCCAGCATGGCCAGGATCGCATCCAGGTCGCCGCGCACGGATGTCGGCCCCGAGTAGCGATTAACCATCAACGAGAAGAGCAATCGCTCGCCGGCGGCCGTGGTGACATGGCCGGAGATCGAATTAGCCCAGCGCAGAGTGCCAGTTTTGGCGCGCACGTTGCCCGCCGCCGGGGTGTCTTTCATGCGGTTGCGCAGCGTGCCGTCAACGCCCGCGATCGGCAGCGCGTCAAGATAGACCTGGCCCCATTGGTGGCGGTGCATGAATTGCAGCAAGGCCACGGTGGCGTTGGGGGTGGTCAGGTTGTTCCGCGAGAGGCCGGATCCTTCTTCGAAGAACACCTGGCCGGGCAGGATGCCGGCTTTGTCCATGAACCGGTTCAACTCCCGGATGCCCAGGTCTTCCGAGGTCGCGCGGGCGGATGTGTTGGCCGTTCGCGACTCCTCTCCCACGTGCGCCAGCAGCAGGTCGGTGTAGAGATTCTGCGAGGGCTTTTGCACCTCGCGCGCGAGGTCCCGCATCGGCGGCGACGCCACCGCCCCCAACTCGACCAGCTTCCCGTAATCCACGGGCTGGGCTTCCCGGTCCAGCCAGTTCACGCTCCGCGCGTTGCCTGTGACCTGGATGCCCCGCCGGGCGAGCGCCTCGCGGAAAAACCAAGCGAACAGCCCCGCGGGATTATGCGCGGTGACGTCGTCGGTATAGTCCGCGTCGCCAACCGGCATCTGGCCGGAGACGTAGATCACGTTCCGGCACATCGGGTGGTAGAGATGGATGCTGCGCGTCCCGCCCTTCTCAACCGTCGTGGTGCGGTTGCTGAGGGTGAGCCAGGGGGTGGCGGGGTGGAGCGACAACCCGCACGGCGCGCCTGCGCCCGGCCCTGGCTTGACGCGGATTTGCAGCGTGTTGTCGTTGATTGTGAGCGCTGAAATTTCGG
>CAZHEW010000595.1:0-2124 GCA_964531815.1 uncultured Verrucomicrobiota bacterium | reverse complement strand
CCCTTTTTGATGGCGTAACCGAAATGCACCCAGCGGAACGCCGGAGGTGTGGCGAAGATCGCGATGTCCCCGGGTTTGAGGCAATCCAGTGCCTTCTGGTAGGCGTCAAAGCCCAGGAACCGCCGTTCGGGAGGAACTTCCATGCGCTCGCCGGCCTGGCCCTGGAGGTTTTCGTAACTGCGGTTCAGCTTGTCCGCATAGACATCCGCCATCGCCACGAGCTTGATGGGGCCGCCCTTGGTTTTGAGGGCCTGCTCGGCGGCCCCGGTGCCGCGTCCGCCGCAGCCGACCAGCGCCAGCTGGATCAGGTCGGAACCGGCGGCATGTACGTGCGGCAGTGTCAGGCCAGCCAAAGCGGAAGCTGCGGCAAACCGGGTGGAAGTGATGAGGAATTCACGGCGCGAGGATTGGGGTGGGGTGGTTTCGTTCATGCCGCCATCTTCTCTGGAGCCCGCTGCGGCCGTCAACCGCGATTTGCCGGTCTGGCGCATTTGCCCAGGGCGGCTGGATAGCCTGCGGCGGTTGCCAATGGGCGCTCCGCGTTCCAGCCCTGTTAAGGTGCTCAATCCGCAGCGTCTCAGTTCGCGCCTGCCGATTTTTCTTCAAGGAACCCTCGGTAACGGGCACGATGGGGGAAACTGACTCGATAAGCATGATGCAAGAATTTACCGCGCTGGACGGCGCCATACTGATTGACAAGCCGGCGGGGCCGACGTCGCACGACGTGGTGGATGCCATTCGCCGTCAGTTCCGGATCAAGAAAGTCGGCCACTGCGGCACCCTGGATCCCAACGCGACCGGACTGCTGATCATCGTGCTGGGGCGCGGCACCAAGCTTTCCGAGAAGCTGATGTCCGACGACAAGGTGTACGAAGGCGCGATCAAGCTTGGCGAGACGACCGACAGCTACGACGCCGACGGGGAACTGGTGGCATCGCTGCCGGTGCCGCCGGTGACGCTGGAGCAGCTTAACGCTGCGGCGGCGGAGTTTGTGGGGGACCTGATGCAGACGCCGCCGATGGTTTCGGCGGTGAAGAAGGACGGCGTGCCGCTCTACAAGCTGGCGCGGAAGGGCATCGAAGTGCCGCGCGAGCCGCGCCTGGTGCACATCTACAACTTCCGGTTCAGCGCCTACCAGGAGCCGCTGGCGCAGTTTCGCATTGCCTGCACCAAAGGCACCTACGTCCGCAGCCTGGCGCACGAACTGGGCCAGAAGCTGGGCTGCGGCGGACACCTGGCGACGCTGCGGCGGGTAGCCTCCGGGAAGTTCGAGGTGGCGCAGGCCATCCCGCTCGCTGACGTGCTGAGGCTGGCCCCGCGCGAGTTGGAGAAGCGGGTGCTGCCGTTCCTGAAGTTGGCGGGGGCTTGAGGAGGTTGCCCGGTTGCGTGAGTTACACCGGTTACATGGGAGGGCGAGCGTCCGTGCGAGCCCTGACTTCCTGGGCCACCTGCCAGAATCAGGGCTCGCGGGGATGCTCGCCCTGCCTATGAGAATCATCCACGCCGCCAGCGAGCTGAAACCGGCAGGCCGCAAGGTTTGCCTGGGCATCGGTTTCTTTGACGGCGTGCACCTGGGGCACCAGCAAGTCATCCGGCAGACCCTCACGGATGCCGGGCAGCACGCGGCGATCGGGCTGGTAATCACGTTCGACCAGCACCCAAACGTTGTGGTGGCCCCCAGCCGGGTGCCGCGGCTGATCTATTCGCTGCCGCAGAAGTTGCGCGCGATTGAAGCTTTGGGCGCGGACACACTGCTGCTCATCCACTTCGACCAGCCGTTCAGCGAGCAGACTGGCGAAGCATTTGTGCGGGGACTGGCGCGTGATCTGGGGCGAATCCAGAGCCTGTGTGTTGGGGCGAATTTCGTCTTTGGCCACAAACGGGGCGGGAATGTGGATTTGTTGAGGAAGCTGGGGGTGGAGCTGGGATTCGCAGTGCATGGCATGGCGGCGGTGTCGCTCGATGGCCGGACGGTGAGTAGCACCCGCATTCGGGAGGCGATCCGAGCGGGCGATCTGGACAAGGTGAGCCAGATGCTGGGCTGCGCCTATTCGGTGGCGGGAACGGTCGTTCGAGGCGACGGGCTGGGCCAGCAGCTCGGCTTCCCGACCGCCAACCTGGATG
>CAZHEW010000594.1:0-2124 GCA_964531815.1 uncultured Verrucomicrobiota bacterium | reverse complement strand
AAGTGCTGGGCGGGATGGGCGTCCACACGTCCTCGCAGATTTCGGCGTGCAGCCGGAACCCCTCGAAGTTGCCCGCCTCGAAAATCAGGTCGTTGCCGAAAGGCACCGGCTCGCCCAGGAAGCGCACTTCACGGCCCACGGCATCCCGGCTCGAAGCGAACTGGCGCTTCTCGTAATACTCGCGGTAATTCGGCAGGTAGGTCTTGGGCACCAGCCCCAGCACCCGCCCCCGGTAGATCACCACCGCGCAGTTGAACAGCTTCGCCTCGAACATCAGCGGCGCCCCGACGACCAGCACCGGCGTCAGCGCCCGGCTCGCCTTGACCAACCGGCCCACCGCCGCCCTGCTGGCGTCCAGCAAGGCGTCCTGGTGGAACAAGTCGTCGTTCGAGTAGGCCGAAAGGCCCAGTTCCGGAAACAGGGCCACGGCGACCTCCGCGTTCGCGGCCTGCCGGGCCAGGGCGAGCGTGCGTTCGAGATTGAAGCCCGGATCAGCCACCCGCAGCGACGGGATGCAGACTGCCGCGCGGATCATGCCATGCGAGTAGATCGAGTCAAAACGCTCACGCATAGCTGTCACCTACCCCAAATCCGGGCGGTTTCCAATGCCAAACTGGCCGGAACCCGCCGGTTCAGTAACGCCCGAACTCGCGCCCGGCTTCGATGAAGGCCCGGTAGTTCGCTTCGGTCCCGGCCGCGAGCGGCAGGTTGATGGGCGCGGCCGTCGGCATCAGCACGAAGCCGCCGCCGGCTTTGGCCTGGGCCATGATCTGCCTGACTGCGGCGCGCACCTGCGAAGGCGAGCCCTGCTCCAGCAGCTTGAGCTCGAGGTTGCCCCACACGGAGACTCCGCGCGCCTGGCAGCGGCGTTTCACCGCATCCAGTTCGATGTCTCCGTCCGGCGGCGGCTCGCAGGGGTCAATGCCGTCGCAGCCGGTTTCCAGGATCAGGTCCAGCACGCGGGCCATCTTGCCGTGGCAATGCAACCGCACCTTGCCGCCGCGGTCGTGAATCAGCCGCGTCATCTCCGTCACATGCGGCACCACAAAGCGCCGGAACATCGCCGGCGACAGGTAGGGCGGCGTGAAATACTCCGGCCCCACGATGCGGTAGAGGTCGAGCACGCAGCAATCGAGCTGCCGCCGCAGGTTTTCCATGACCCGCTCGGCGACGATTGCCACCGTCCGCGCGAAGTGGTCCGTTTCTTCAAACGCCCACATCAGGTAATCCTGGAAGGACATCAGCTCGGCCGCCAGGTAGGCCGGGTCGCCCACCGAAGCCATGACCAGTCCCGCTTCGCCCAGTTCGGCCCGGACCCGCGGCAGCTCCGATGCATCGTAGCGCGCCGGCTCGTAGGGCACGCTCAGCGCCTTGTCCACGTCGGCCGGGCTCTTGCACCAATGCTCCACCTGCCAGGTGGTGTAAACGTTCGCGGTCTTCTGCGTCACCGAGCGCAGGTCCCCGTTCGGGGTGCGGCAAACGCGCGTCGTGCGCTCTAACGCCCCGTCCAGCTCGGTGCGAATGTCAATTTCGACCGGGTGGTCGGAGCACAGGAATCGCTCTTCGCACGTGTAGCGGTCGGTGGCTGGCCGTGGATTCCAATTCGTGATGCAATCGGTGTGCGCCCGAATGTAATCCATCAGGCCGCGGTAGCTGGGCTGCTGGTTGTACCAATCCAGGCTGTTGCGCCCCGCCAGCTCGTAGGTGTTGATGGGCACTCGGTCGGGCG
This sequence comes from uncultured Verrucomicrobiota bacterium, assembly GCA_964531815.1. Lineage (GTDB taxonomy): Bacteria > Verrucomicrobiota > Verrucomicrobiia > Limisphaerales > UBA8199 > UBA8199. The sequence goes on along the minus strand of CAZHEW010000594.1, from coordinate 395 downwards.
TTCCACCCGCCAGGGCGGCCAGCAGCCGGCAGCGGCTGGTCCAGCGGTCGTTTGCCGGAGCCGGCGCTTTCACTGGTTCGCCTCGGCTTTCCTGCGGCAAAAATCTTCAAGGTCCACCGAGCGGCTCGTCCAGCCCGCCTCGGCGGCGGTGAAGGCAATCAGGCGGCTATGCGCTGTCGAGTCGAGGCCAGCCTCCCGAGTTTCCCCTTTCAGGCAGGGCTTGCGGTCCCCGGCGAACTGCGCCGCCCACGGAGTGCACGCTCTTTTCACCCCCGCTACGCTTGGACCGTTCGGACCGTGCAAGCGGGCAAGATGCCCGCGCGTCGGCCTCGCCGGCGTGAGACTTCTGGGTAAGGTGCGCATTCAGGCGCACATTTCATCTGCCGCGGCCAGGA
>CAZHEW010000593.1:0-2132 GCA_964531815.1 uncultured Verrucomicrobiota bacterium | reverse complement strand
AGCCGCTGCGCCCCCAGCCGCATCTGGTGAATCGAAGGCTTGCCGTTGAGTCCCAGAACATCCTCCAGCAACAGGTCGTGGATGCTTTCCGCGGTTTCGCCCGCGGTCGTTGGCAGGTAGCGCTGGAACACTTCACACATCAGCTCGGGCCACCCGTGCCGCAGCCAGGACAGCGTGCCATCGAAATCAAACACCACATGGCTGATCTGCCAACGCGGCGAAAAGCCCGGGCTAAACTCAACCAATCCCTTGAACGACACTGTGGAATGCATGTGCTCGCCAGTAACAACCGGTTTGGTTCAAAAGTCAATCCTGCGGGCCGGCGCGGCGCCGGGGCGGCAATAAGGGTTTGACATCCGGAAGGGGCGAACCTAGTGTGGTAGCACATCAATTTTATGGCTGAGAATATTCCTAACGTTCCAACCGGTGCGATGCCTCCGAAGAAGGAAACCGGAAAGGTCCAACCCAAGAAGGAGACGGTCCGCATCAATTTGCCTCCCAAGCCCTCAGCCGCGCCGACGATCAAACTGCCGACGCTGCCCCCGGGCGGACCCGCCGGCGGGCCCGCTGCGGCAGCGCCCGCTGCGGCGCCCGGTGTGGCGCCCGCCGCCCGCCCGATCGGCGCGCCGCGGGCCGCGGCGGCCGCGGCCGCCCCGGCCGCCCCGGTGCGCACGACGACAGCCGCGCCGCGCATGGCGCCGGCGCCCGTCGCCGCCCGGCCCGGCCTCGGCAAGCTGGACACCATACTCGTGATTGCGGCGGCGGTCATCGGCGTGCTCGCGCTCCTCTCCACTCTGAACAACATGTTCGAGTGGATTTGGAAGTCGTAAGCGGGCATCGGCCTCATTGAGTTTCAGCCGGGCGGCCCTGGCGCATTCGGACTTTGCAGCGTAAACAACCTCAGACTTGTTCATTTCGTATCTGACTATGGCAGCTCCCAACATCGTGAATTTGACCAAAGCGAACTTCGCCGCGGAAGTGTTAAACGCCGCGACGCCTGTGCTGGTGGATTTCTGGGCGGAATGGTGCGGCCCGTGCAAGATGATCGGGCCCATTCTGGACGAGTTGGCCGAGGAGCACCGCGGCCGCGCGAAGATCGGCAAGGTGAACGTTGAGCACGAGCAGGAGCTGGCGGCTGAATACGGCGTCCGCGCCGTCCCCACGCTGCTGCTGTTCCACCAGGGCCAAGTGGCCGCCCAGATGGTCGGCCTGAAAAGCAAACGCGAGCTCACGGAGAACCTGGAACGCGTCGGCGGCTGAGCGACGCCGGAAACAACATGCGGAGCGATGGTGCGTCCGCTCCCACGCTTGCAGCGTGAAGTACTCTCCGCCGGCCTTTCCGCCCGCGGCTCTCCCCGGCCGTCCCGCCTCGAGCTGGGACGCGCGCTGCGGCGCCCGGAGCTTGCGCGGGCCAGGCCGTTCAGGCCAAAATGAGCCCCGGCTGTGCTGCTCGGCCAGCACCGTGCCCGAATGACGGCGCTCATCATCACGCCCGGACAGTTGTCGCGACGCGCTGATTTCTACCATCAGCTCGGCCAGCTCTCCAGCGCCGGGCTCGGACTCATCCGGGCACTGGAGCAGATTAAACGCAACCCCCCGGCTTCCTCCTATCGCGCGCCGATCGGGCGAGTGCTGCGGCAAATTGCCGCCGGCAGCACTCTCACCGAAGCCCTGCGCCAATGCGGTCAGTGGCTGCCGGCGTTTGATCTTGCCCTCCTGCAGGCCGGAGAGCAGAGCGGGCGGCTGGAGGCCGTCTTCCGGCTGCTGGCCAACTATTACACCGACCGCGCCCGCCTCGCGCGCCAGATGATCGGCGACCTGGCCTACCCGGCCTTCCTGTTGCACTTTGCGGTGTTCATCTTTCCGTTCGCGCAGTTGTTCACCTCCGGCAATTGGGCCGTTTATCTGGGCCGGACGCTGGGGGTGCTCCTCCCGCTTTACGCGGTGGTGGCGCTGATGATTTTCGCCGCGCAAAGCCGGCACGGCGAGACCTGGCGCGCGTGTGTCGAGTCGCTGCTGCACCCGATCCCGGTGCTGGGCCAAGCGCGACGTTACCTGGCGCTGGCCCGCCTTTCGGCCGCGCTCGAAGCGCTGCTCAGCGCGGGAGTGACGATCATTGAAGCCTGGGAACT
>CAZHEW010000592.1:0-2135 GCA_964531815.1 uncultured Verrucomicrobiota bacterium | reverse complement strand
GGCTGGACGTGGATCAAAGCAACTCCGCCACGCGCTGGATCGTCAACCATGTCGTCCCCCAGGCTAGCCTGCGCTGGCGCTTTGATAGCAGCGCGCAGGGCTGGACCCCCGTCAACTCCCTTTCCGCGGTGAATTGGACGGATTGCTGCGGCTGGCCCGGCATCATCTATGCCGATCAGACGGGCAACGACCCGCATTTTGCCAGCAGCGGCAGCTTGAACCGGTTGGGCGGCATCAACGATGTCCTCCGTGTCCGGGTTTTCCCGCAAAGCGGCTCCACCGCCAACCACGACATGCAGGTCTTCTTCGCCACCTCCGGGCAGAACTATTTCTCCGAGCCCAAGTCCATGACCATCTATTACACCGCCAAGGATGCCTGGGCGGACCTCTATTTCCACGTGGGCCAAAACGGCTACTGGAACTCCGATTGGATTACCCAGATTCGGGTTGACCCCGATGAAACGAATCACGGCAACCGCTGGATTATTGACTCGATTCAGGTCGAGCACCTGACCTCGCCCGCGGCCATTCCGGGCCCGAGCATCGGCGAGCAGCCGCAGATGCAGACGGCCAGTGTGGGCGGCTCCGCCACGCTCAGCGTCTTCCCCAATGGCACCGCCCCCTTCACTTACCAGTGGCGCCGGAATGGCGTGAATGTCTCGGGAGCTACGACTCAGAACTACACCATCTCCAACGCCCAGCTCAGCCAGGCGGGCTTTTATGATGTCGTCGTGAGCAACGCCGGCGGCAGCGTCACCAGCGCCCAGGCGCAATTGGTCGTTAGCGCGACGCCTTTTGCCGTGGGCACGGGCACGGGACTCGAAGGCCAATACTTTGACAACCTGGATTTCACCAACCCGAAGCTGTCGCGGACCGACGCGACCATCAACTTCAACTGGGGCACTAATGCGCCCCATTCCTCCATGGCCAACACGACGTATTCGGTGCGCTGGACCGGGCAGGTGCAGCCGCGCTACAGCCAGACCTATACCTTCTACACGAAGACCGATGACGGCGCGCGGCTCTGGGTTAACGGCGTGCTGCTGATTGACAAGTGGGTGAATCAGGGCGCGACGGAATGGAGCGGAACCATTGATCTGGTCGCCGGCCAAAGCTATGCCATTCAGATGGACTATTATCAGCAGACCGGCCCGGCTTCGGCGGTGCTGAGCTGGTCCAGCGCCAGCGAGCCCAAGGCGGTCATCCCGCAGACCCAGTTCTATGTCACCTCGCCGCCTTTGATTGTCACCCAGCCGCAGGGCAAGACCGTCACGGCCGGTTACAGTGCCACGTTCAGTGTGACCGCGGGCGGGGCGCCGCCGCTCTCCTACCAATGGCAGAAGAACAGTGTGGACCTCGCGGGGGCCACCGCCAGCACGCTCACGCTGGCCAATGCGCAGTCGGCGCACGAAGGGACTTACTCCGTCGTGATCACGAACAATTACGGGGTCACGGTCAGCTCGAACGCCACGCTGACGGTTCTGAACACGCCGCCGGCCATTACCACCCAGCCGCAGGGCCGGACGGTCTTCGCCGGCTCGAATGTCACCTTCAGTGTGGTCGCCACCGGCGCCATCCCCTTGAGCTGCCAGTGGTATCATAATGGCGCGCCCCTGCCGGGGGCAACGCAGACCTCGCTTGCGCGCAGCAGTGTCGGGCCGGCCGACGCGGGGACCTATCTTGTTGTTGTGACGAACCAGTTCGGGGCGGTGACCAGTGCCGACGCGGTGCTGATCGTCCGCGCCCTGCCGGAGGTTACCGTGCAACCGGTGGGCCAGACGCTGGCGCGCGGGTCAAGCGTCACCTTCAGTGTGACGGCCACGGGCGGGACGCCGCTGTCTTACCAGTGGCGGCGGAACGGGGAGAACATCAGCGGCGCCACGGCCAGCAGTTACACCAAGAGCAACATTCAGTCAGCGGACGTGGGCCTCTATTCGGTGGTGGTCAGCAATCCCTATGGGACGGTGACCAGCGTCGAGGCGTCGTTGAAACTCACGGCGGCCATAGCGTTCCAGGACACCTTTGGCGCGTGCAATATGGGGCAATGGACGACGGCTGTCGGTTCGTATACGGACCTGGCGTCCTCGTCGGAGCAGAGCCACAGCAGCAGTTGCAGCGCCAAGCAGGACAACACG
>CAZHEW010000591.1:0-2146 GCA_964531815.1 uncultured Verrucomicrobiota bacterium | reverse complement strand
TGACCCAGATCACGAACAGCGAGGTGCCCGCGTCTGCTGCGGAAAACTGGGTGGCGTCCGTTACCAGAATGTCGCTGCTATGCCACATGTAGGAGTCGTTCTTGGCTGCCTCATACGTCAGCCCCAGCCGTTGCGCCAGCACCTGAATCCAAACCCAACCATTCGAGTAGGTGTAGGGATAGTAAGATGCCCCGCCGTAGATATTGTCGGTGGTGGTGCAGACCCCGTCCCCAAAAGCGTACAGAGAACTGAATGCGGCTTGCCCGGGAAGAACGGCCAGTCCCGACAGCCACACGATCACTAACAGGCGAGCCAGACTTTGCACTGCACCACTCTGCCTCATGCGGGCCAGAAGTAAACACCGAACCGCGAGAGCGCGGCGGCGCCTGGCTGGCCGCTGCCCCGCGACGCTGCCGGCAACTCGACGCGCAAAGCGGCAGGAAACATGCTTGCGTGAGAGCATGGTCTATGCCTATCTGGGCCGTTGGTCGAATGGGTCGAGCTGATGAAAGCATGATTACAAACAGGCTCACTGCCGCCGCTGTTCTTGCCGTATGGGTTTCGGGGCTTTCCGCACTTAACGTGTCGGCAAGTGGTTTTCGCCTCGCCGGTCAGGATGCCTTTGCGACGGCCCGGGGAGAGGCGTTTGTCGCTACCGCGGACAACGCTTCGGCGGTTTACTACAATCCGGCAGGCATCACTCAACTGGAAGGCTTCAGCTTTCGCGGCGGCGCCTACGGCATCTACCTTGATCCCACCTTCACTCCGCCGCGCCCGCGCAATACCAACACGTTTCACATTCACGACAAGTGGGCTGCTGTTCCGCAGGGCTTTGCCACCTACACCCCGAAGAATTGGCCGGTGAGCTTTGGCGCGGGGTTTTACGCCCCCTACGGCGGCGAAATCACCTGGCCGCAGGATACAGGTTTTCGGTCCGTCGCCATCGAGGGGGCGCTCAAGTATCTGACCATCAACCCGGTGGTGGCTGCTAAACTGCCGCTGGGCTTCTCCGTCGGCGGCGGGGTCATGGTCAACTACGGGGACCTGGAGACGGAGCAAGGGCTGCTTGCCTCGAGACTGCCGACCAACATCTTCCGCTTCAAAGGAGATGGGTGGAGCGTGGGCTACAACCTGGGCCTGCGCTGGCAGCCGCACGAGAAGGTCGCTCTCGGGGCGACCTTTCGCAGCTCGGCCAAGGTGGGGCTGGACGGCAAGACGGAATTCCAGCAATTCCCTCTTCCCGGGCTTTACCCGCCCACGAACCGGGTCGCGAGCACGGACTTTGAGTTTCCGTTGACCGTCGTCTTTGGCATTTCGTACCGCCCGACCCCCAAATGGAACCTGGAGTTTAACGCCGATTACACGGATTGGAGCAGCTTCGGAACCAGCGTCATCCACATGGAAAACCCGCCGCGCGGTTTGAAGGCGGAAACGCCCGTAACGCTGAAGTGGAAACCAAGCTGGATGTACGAGTTCGGCGTGACGCGCTATTTCGACAATGGCTGGCACTTGAGCGCGGGCTACATCTTCAGCCAGAACTCGGTTCCAGATAGCTATTACTACCCCTTGGCGGCGGACCTTGACCGGCATTTCTTCAGCATCGGCGCCGGCTACAAAGGGAAACGCTATGATATTGATCTGACGTATCAATTCGGATACGGCCCGGACCACAAAGTCAGTGGCAGCACCCCGTCATCCACCCCAGGACGTTTCTCCGGCCAAACAGCCGACGGCAAGTATAACTTTCTCAGCCACGCCTTGATGTTGACGCTGGGCGCGCGCTTCTGAACCGCCGGACGGCTTGTCCTTGATGCCAGAAGCCGACCGGCCCCTGCCTGGTGACGTCCTTGCCTCGGCTTGAGACATGCTGTATTGCGGCTGGACGGGGGCGATTCCGGTGAGGTTTTCCGCTTTATTCGAGGGGCGTTTAGGCAGGTGATTCAACCAGCCTTTCGGCAGATTTCGCGTAAACCATGCACTTGCAATCACCTACACGCTTCGCCAAGACCCGCCTGTGGCCGGCTCGGGCAGCGACCGCCCTGGAGCGCCCAACCCAGGAAACATACCCGTGCCCCAGCCTCGCAAAAGGCTGCCATTTCCGCAGTTGCACGCAGCTACCACCGTAGCAACACCGTGGCTCCTCCGT